>CBDTYO010000025.1:0-17719 GCA_965364615.1 uncultured Bacteroidia bacterium | reverse complement strand
GCGCCATCCTCCGACAGAGTGAGACGCACTCCCTTGTTGCCATCGCCCGCCGCATAGTATAGGGCGCCATCCTGGTAGAAGACAGCATTGGCATGCGTATCGCCGTACCCCAGGCCGCGCTTCTCGGGACTGACCCCGAATTGTTCCTGCGACCAGAGCAGTTCTCCTGTGTCTGCATCAAATCCCAACAGGTGGTAGGCAGAGAAGGTCACAAATATATCCCTGCCGTGGTGGGTTACCAGCTTTCCCGGATTGTAGCCGGAATACTCTCCGAATCCCGGATGGGACCAGAGGAGTTCCCCGGTATAACGGTCCAGGGCCACCACATTGTGCTCCACCCCGCCGGGGGTCCAGAATACCTTGTTTCCCTTTACCACAGCTGCTTCCGAATGCCCATGCAGGGGATATTGTCCCTGGAAATCTTTGGCAAAATCGCGGGACCAGACCCATGTTCCATCCTCACGGTTCACACAATACAGGTTGCCCATGCCTGTACCCACATACAAAAGCTGGTCCGCCACGGTGGGAGCCGACCGGGATCCCGGAAAACTGGTCACCCACTCCCTGCCCAGGGAAGTCTGCCACATTTTTTCTCCCTCCAGGTTAAAACAATACAACCAGGCCAGGCTGTCCACCTCTCCGGTGATATAGAACCGATCCTCCACAAAGGTGGGGGAACCGTAGCCCCGGCCCAGATTCTCCAACGACCAGAGTTCCTCCGGCCCTTTCAGGGGCCAGGCTGTAAGCAAGCCTGTATCAGGATATGTCCCGGAACGATCCGGACCGCGCCATTCATGCAGGTCTGTTGGTGCAGAGGAACAGGCACACAGCAGGGATAACAGGATAGCAGGAAGGATATACTTGATCATGGGTAAAGATTTTGCCTTTTGAAAAACATCAAAGTTACTATATTGTGCCCATGTTTAGCAAACAAACTTACACAGAGCGCAGGAAGAAACTGGCGGCTGCCCTTCCGGGGGGGCTGATCCTGCTTCCCGGGAACGAAGAATCCCCCATGAATTATACCGACAATACCTACCATTTCAGGCAGGACAGCACCTTCCTCTATTATTTCGGTCTGGATCAGGCCTCCCTCACCGGGGTCATTGATGCCGATACGGGCGAAAGCCTGCTGTTCGGGGATGAACTTACGGTGGAAATGATCGTGTGGACCGGAGTGCTGCCCAAACTGGCTTCCCTGGCCGAACAGGTGGGAGCGGATCAGGTAAGACCCAGCTCGGGAATTGGTTCTTTTCTTTCCGAAGCCATGGCTGCAGGCCGAAACATACAGTACCTGAACCCCTACAGAAGTGATGTGCTTTTGAAGATCTCCTCCTGGCTGGACATCCCGCACCAGCAAGTGGCCGCATCCTCTTCCCTGGACCTGACCAGGGCCATCGTGGCCCAACGGGAGATCAAATCCGAAGAGGAAATCGCCGAACTGGACAGGGCAGTGGAGATCAGTGCGGATATGCACCTGGCAGCCATGCGCTATGCAAAACCCGGGATGCGTGAATCGGAAGTGGCGGCCAAAGTGGCAGAAGTGGCCCTTGCGGCCAACGGGAACCTTTCCTTTCCCATTATTGCGACCATCAACGGACAAACCCTTCACAACCACTATCACGGCAATACCATTCAAAGGGGGGATCTGTTCTTGCTGGATGCCGGAGCGGAGACCGAAAATCACTACGCAGGGGATCTGTCCAGCACCTTCCCGGTAGACCGCCGCTTTACCCCGCTGCAAAAAGAAATCTACCAGCTGAGCCTGGACGCCCATATGGCAGCGGTTTCCATGTTACAGCCGGGTACTGCTTTCAAAGAGGTTCATCTGACCGCCTGCCGAACCATTTTCGAAGGCCTGAAATCATTCGGTCTCACCCGCGGCGATGTTGAGGAGGCGGTGGAAGCGGGGGCACATGCCCTCTTCTTCCCTTGTGGCACCGGTCATATGATGGGGCTGGATGTACACGACATGGAAAACCTGGGGGAACAATGGGTGGGCTATGA
The DNA here is from genome assembly GCA_965364615.1 of uncultured Bacteroidia bacterium. Taxonomy (GTDB): domain Bacteria; phylum Bacteroidota; class Bacteroidia; order Bacteroidales. The sequence continues at coordinate 15,712 of CBDTYO010000025.1, read as the reverse complement.
CGGCGTCCCCAAATCCACCCAGTTCGGACTTAAATCGCTCAGGCTGGGCAAGGAATTGCGTGCCGGACATGTGGTCACGGTGGAACCGGGCATTTACTTTATCCCGGAACTGATCGAGCAGTGGAAGGCAGAGGACCACCTGAGCCCCTTCCTGAATTACAGCGAAATAGATAAGTTCAAGGATTTTGGCGGTTTGCGGAACGAGGAGGACTTCGTCATTACCCCGGAAGGATCTCGGCGTCTGGGGAAGGCCCTGCCACTGACCATCGAGGGAGTGGAAGCCCTGCGCGCATAGCGGGTATTTCAAAAAAACCGGGAACAAATACATTTCGTCGGTAAAATCCGACAGTTCAGCCATTCTTTTTTCCATATGAGCTGGTCTTGATCCAAATTTGTAGTGTCATTGAAAGTCGAACACTGCCATTCAAGGATCATGAAGCAACATATACTACTTCTTCTTCTCACCCTGGCCCCGCTGGGCACCCTGGCCCAGACCCGCATTTCCGGTCGGATCACGGATCAGAACGGTGAAGGTCTCACCGGGGCCAACATCTACCTTGAAGGCACCTACGATGGCAGCACCAGCAACCTGGAGGGCCGGTTTGTGCTGGAGACTTCTGAGACCGGAGAACAGGTTCTGCGCATTGAATATATTGGATACAAGGGCTTCCAGAAGCCTTTGGTGCTGGAGGGCGGAACCATCGATCTTGCCCGAATCACCTTGAAAGAGGAGCTCAATGAACTGACGGCGGTGACCATCACCGCCGGAACTTTCGAGGCAGGGGACAAAAAGAAGTCCATCGCCTTGAGCTCCATTGACATGGTGACCACCGACGGATCGTCGGGAGACGTCTATGGGGCGCTTCAGGCACTGCCCGGCACCACCACAGTGGGAGAATCCGGACGGCTGTTTGTCAAGGGAGGTGACAGCCGGGAATCAAAAACCTTCATTGATGGAACCCTGGTCTATGTCCCCTATAGCTCCTCTTCTCCCAACACTTCGGTCAGGGGCCGTTTCAGCCCGTTTATGTTCAGCGGAATGATGTTCAGTACCGGAGGGTATTCGGCTGAATTCGGGCAGGCGCTTTCGTCGGTTCTCTCTTTGCAAACCAATGCCATGCCAATGGAGGACCAGTTGAACATCTCCCTCTTAACAGTAGGAGCAGAGCTCGGTGGCACCAAAACATGGGACAAGGCTTCTGTCACCACCACCCTTTCCTACAACAACCTGGCTCCATACATGAAAATGGTTCCCCAGTATACCCAATGGGAAAAGTACCCCCAATCTCTTTCCGGTGATCTGAGCTTCAGGTTAAAGACGGGGAAATCTGGCATGTTGAAATTCTACGCCACTGCCAACCGTTCCAGCATCACCACCATGGAAGAAAATTTGGAACAGCCGGGCACCACATTCAATTACAAGCTGGTCAATGACAACTACTTCTTCAATACTTCATGGATTGGGGAGATTCGCAAAGACTGGATCCTGACTACCGCCTTTTCCTTTACGGACAACAAGGATAAGGTGGCCATAGACAGTACCAGGGTCCATGAATCTCTTCGGGGAACTCATGCCAAAGTCATGCTCAAATACAGGATCAGCGACCGCATCAGGATCCTGGCCGGAACCGAATGGTATTCCCGGTCCTACGGCATCGAACTTCCGGGGACAGAAACTGGCAGTAAAGCCACCTACCTGAACAATACACTTACGGGTTTCCTGGAGAGCGAGCTATATGCCTCATCCAGGTTCATCACCCGTGCCGGGCTTCGTTTTGAATACTCGGACTACCTGAATCGCTCCTCCCTGGCACCGAGGATATCCACCGCCTATAAACTGGGCAAAGCCGGGCAGGTCTCTTTGGCCTATGGCTGGTTTTTTCAGGATCCGGATGATGAATATCTGCTCTACAGCCCTGAATTGGAGTATGAGCGTGCCGACCACTTCACCCTCAATTACCTGTTTAACCAGGAACAAAGGATGCTTCGCAGTGAAATCTACTTCAAACAATATAAAAACCTGGTAAGGTATGCCTGGGGCGGTGAACAGGGCTATTCATTTATCAACAACACGGGAGATGGATATGCTTATGGGTTGGATGTATTCTGGCGGGACAAACGAAGCATCAAAAATGGTGAATACTGGATCTCCTATTCCTACATTGAATCGATCCGGGATTACCTGGATTATCCGGAGGCAGCAGTACCCAACTATTCAAGCAAGCACAACCTCTCCCTGGTCTACAAGCACTGGTTCGAAGGCCTGAGGTCCATGCTGGGTACCTCCTACCATTATTCATCACCCAGGACCTATGACAATCCGAATTCCGTGGAATTCAACGGTGAGCTGACCAAGGCCTATCATTCCCTGAACATGAACTGGAGCCTCCTTCTCAAGCAGCATGTAATTTTATATTTTACCGTATCCAATATTCTGGGGTATGAACAGGAATTTGGCCGAAGCTATGCACCTTCCCCCGGACCAGACGGAAGTTATTACAGCAAACCCATTCTGCCTGAAGCCAAACGCTGGTTCCTGGTGGGATGTTTTATTACCCTTTCCAAAGACAAAAGCATTAATCAATTAGATAAAATCAATTAAATCTTTACTGCCATGAAAAAGACAACATTCTTTGTATGTGCCATGTTTTTTGCCACTGTAGCCTTTGGAGGCGACCAAAAGTACTACCAGAAGATGGGGGAGACCCTGGCCGGATTTAATTCCTGCGAAAGCGTGGAGGATTTCCAAAACCTGGCCAACAAGTTCCGGGTGATCGCCAATGTGGAAAAAGAAGAGTGGCTGCCTCTCTACTATGAAGCCCAATGTTACATCATGATCGGCTTCATGGGAGATCTGAGCGCCGAAGAAAAGGATACCTACCTGGGAAAGGCTTCTGCCATCATTGAAACCATGCACGAGATGGCCCCCAATGAGGCGGAAATTCATGTGCTGGAGGCCTATTGTCTGACAGGAAGCCTGGTGGTGAATCCACCACAAAGAGCCATGAGCACCACTCCCCTGATCCATAGCTCCCTTGCCAAGGCCCTTGCCATAGAGCCCAACAATCCTCGTGCGCTTTTTATGAGAATTTCCAATGAAATGGGCACGGCTTCCTACTTCGGTGAGAATACCGATCCTTATTGTGCTCAGGCCAGAGAATTGCTGAAAAACTGGGACAGTTACGTGTTAAAATCGCCCATCCATCCCAACTGGGGAAAAGACAGTACGGAAGGAATTGTGAACAGCTGTAGCCAATAATCAGGACAAAACCTGTATTTTGCAAGGACGATGACATGCGCTATCGAAAAAAAAAGGCGTTGGCGAAATCAATTGGGTATCCTGGCCGGAATACTCGGTTTGGCCCTGCTGATCACCCTGCTGTTCTTTAAGAACTACGACAAGGGAGCAAGGGAATTCATGCTCAGTTATGCCTGGGCCGCGGTCATTTCTGCCACCCAGTGGCTGGGGCACAGCTATATCTTTGGATTGCTGGATAAAAAATACAGTTGGAAGGATCATTTGCTGAAAAGGGCCATCTGGGGGAGCCTGAGCCTGATCATTTACTCGGCCACGGCCTTCCTGGCGGTCCAGGTGGTCATGTACCTGCTGATAGAGGGATCCCTTCCCGAGAATCCGGTGAAATGGGGCCTTCGCTCCAGTTATTTTGCCATCCTCATCTCCTTCATTGTTTCCCTGATCTTTGTGGCAGTGGGCTTTTTCCAGAACGGGAAGCGGTCCTTGCTGGAAGCGGAAAGCTTCAAGGCAGAGATGCTGGCCTACAAATATGAATCCCTGCAAAACCAGATCAATCCCCATTTCCTATTCAACAGTTTCAATGTGCTGAGCGATCTGGTATACGAGGACCAGAAGAAAGCAGTGGGTTTTATTACCCAGCTGAGCCAGCTATTTCGTTATGTGCTGGATAGCCGGGATAAGGAGTTGGTTCCAGTCAGGGAGGAGCTGGAGTTTATCCGGGCCTATATCTACCTGCTAAAGACAAGGTTTGAGGACAAGCTCTCCATTCAGCTGGAATTTGTGGCTTTGGATGAGGAGATGCTAGTTCCCATGACGCTTCAGCTGCTGATCGAGAATTGTGTAAAACACAATGAGATCTCTGCTTCCAAGCCTTTACGAATCCGGATCCTGCGGGAAAAAGACTACATCAAGGTGGAAAATACACTGCAGCCCAAACCATTGGGAGAAGAATCCAGGAAAACAGGATTATCCAATATCACCCAGCAATACAAGTACTTTACGGACAAAGGAATTTTCATCACGGAAACCGACCGCAGCTTCGCCGTGGCCGTGCCTTTGATCAAATCCGAACAAAAATGAAGGGGATCATTCTTGAGGACGAGAACAGGGCGGTAAATCACCTCAAAAGACTCATTCATAGGGTGGCGCCGGAGATGGAGGTGTTGCAGGTTTTCGATACGGTCCGAGATGCAATCACCTATCTGGAGAGGGAACCGGCTCTGGATCTGATCTTCTCCGATGTGCAACTGGCCGATGGGATCAGTTTTGAAATCTTTTCCAAAGTCAGGGTGGACTGTCCCATTATATTTACCACGGCCTATGACACTTACGCCATCGAGGCCTTCAATGCCAATGGCATCGATTACTTGCTGAAACCCATCGAAGAGGAGCGCCTGCGTAAGGCCATTGTAAAAGCCAGGCAACTCACCACGCAAATCGATCTGGAAGGCTTGCTGAATATGAAAATGGATGCAGCTCGCAAGCCTGCCAAATCGAGGTTCATGGTCAAGGTGGGGGAGAAGATCCGGACCATTCTGGTGGAGGAGATCCTGGCATTCTACAGCTTTGAAAAAACCACCTATCTGCACACCAAGGCCCACAGGAACTACATCATCGACTACTCCCTGGATGAGCTTGAGGGCTTGCTGGATCAGGACAGATTCTTTAAAATCAACCGCAAATACATTGTATCCATCGACGCCTGCGCCCAGATCATAGCCTGGTCAAACAATCGCTTAAAGATTGATGTTGAAGGGATTGATGACGATAAGATCGTAGTAGCCCGCGAGCGGGTCCGTGACTTCAAAGCCTGGCTGGATAGCTAGGCCACAAAAGTATAGGCTTTCCCCAGTTTACCTGCCCTTCCCGTGCGGCCGATCCGGTGGATGTAGCTATCGTGTGTTTGCGGTACCTGGTAGTTAATCACGTGCGAAACATCCGAGATATCCAGTCCCCGGGAAGCCACATCGGTAGCCACCAGGACCTTCACACGACCCTGCTTAAAGGCCTTCAGGGCGCTCTGACGGGCATTCTGGCTCTTGTTTCCATGGATCTGTTCGGCCGGGATGCCAGCCTTGTTCAGTTTGATGCACAAGCGGCTTACCCGGTGCTTGGTCTCTTCGAACAGCAGTACTTTATCAAATCCATCGCCTGAGAGCAGGTCCTTCAAGATCGTGAATTTATCTTCTCCGGGCTTCAACCGGATGATGTCCTGATCAATGCCGTCGGCGGTGCGATTGCTGCCTCTGACCTTGACCGTCACCGGATTGTTCAGGATTTGGTCGATCATGCCTTGCTGGGATTTGTCCAGGGTAGCTGAAAAGAGCATGGTATGCTTTCGTTGCCTCATCCCTCCCAGGATCCTGTTTACATCGTGTATGAAACCCATATCGAGCATGCGGTCAAACTCGTCCAGCACCAGGGTCCTGAATTGGCCCAGATCAATGGCCCTGCGATCGGCCAGATCCAGCAGGCGGCCCGGGGTGGCGATCACCACATGGCTGTTCCTTCTCAGGGATTGCAGATCTCTGCTGATGTTGGTCCCTCCAATGAAACAGGCACTGAAGAGCCCCAGGCCCTTGCTCATGCTTTTGAACTCATCTTCCACCTGCAAAGCCAGTTCACGGGTGGGTACCACCACCAGTGCAAAATGGCCTGTCCGCTTTTGCAGAAGTTCTTCGATGATGGGCACCAGAAAAGCTCCCGTTTTGCCGGTTCCGGTTTGTGCAATTCCCAGAATATCACGCCCTTCCAACAGGGATTCCAAGCTAAGGTCTTGAATCTCCGTAGGCCTTTGATAGCCCTTGGCAGAAAGGTTCTGCCTGAGTTTGGCGCTGATGGGAAGCTCCTGAACCAGACGTTCGGAGCGGAATGTCTTTTCGATCATTCCCTGCTCGGCTTCTTTCACCAGGAGAGCAGGATCGAGGGTGGATGCTTTTTTAGCAGGACGCATCTGATTGGGCTTCCTGTGGTTTGTACCATTCACCCGGGTCCGCTTGGAATTCGAATGATGGTTTTGTTTTTGGTTTGTTGTTGTATAATTCATCAAATAATGTTTAAACAGTCCTGTTGCAGGACTGATATATGGTTTAAAATGACGAACTTCAAAGAGTTCGCCGCCTTAGCTGAATCAGAAAAAAAAGAGAGGGGTCCCTGAATAACGGGAATACTGCCTTAATAGAAAGTCGGCTAAGAAATTTTGACAAAGATAATCAAATATAATTGATTTGTTGTTTCCAAGGATATTCTGACCTTTGTGCCAATGTCCCAGGGATGAAATTCGAAGAGTACCATATCAGTGAAGGGATCAAGACCAGTATATCCAAGTTGGGTTTTAAACGGCCCACCGATATACAGTTCAAATCCATTCCTCCCATTTTGAACGGGGAGGATGTGCTGGCCATTGCCCAGACCGGTACCGGGAAGACAGCGGCCTATGCCATTCCGGTTCTGCATGTGCTTCAGGAGCGCAAGATCAAGGGCCGTCCCGATGGCGTGAAGTGCTTGGTGATGGTGCCCACCCACGAGCTGGCGCTGCAAACTGCCAATGTATTCAGGGTGCTGGGAAAACACACCCGGGTGAATTCCTTTGCCATCCATGGAGGGGTGGACCAGGATCCCCAGATCCTGCAACTGGATAAAGGGGTGGATGTACTTATTGCCACTCCCGGGAGAATGTTTGATCTGGTGAGCCAGGGGGCACTGAAACTGCAGCGTGTGGAGATCCTGATACTGGATGAGGCCGATCACATGCTGGATCTGGGATTTATCAAGGACATACGGGACCTGATGAAGCACCTGCCCCGGAAGAGGCAAACACTGTTTTTCTCCGCCACCATTGATGAAAAAATCAAGAAGATCGCCTATTCCCTGGTGAGGGATGCCATACGGATCCAGATTTCCCCTAAGGACCCGGTGGCCAAAAACATTGATCATGCAGTGGCATTTATTGAGATGGAGGACAAGCGCTTTTTCCTGGAAAATGTGATTACCGGCCATCCCGATCAAAAAATCCTGGTGTTTGTGAGGACCAGGGTACGGGCCGAACGGGTGAAGCAGGCCCTTGACAGGGTCCACATTCCTTCGGAAAGCATCCATGGCGATAAGGATCAGGCGCAGCGGGAACGCACCATGGAAAACTTCAGGCAGGGTACATCAAAAGTACTCATTGCCACCGATGTGAGTGCAAGGGGCATTGATATTCCCCAGGTGGAATTTGTGGTCAATTACGACCTTCCCGATTCGTATGAATACTATGTGCACAGGGTAGGCCGGACCGGTCGCGGATCACACAGGGGCCGGGCCATCTCCTTCTGCAGCAAAGAAGAAAGAGAGATGCTCAGGTCCATTGAGGAGAAGCTGGGAAAACCCATCCACCGGGTGCAGGTCTCCCAGGGCGTGTACCGCGATACCATTGAGTCGTCCAGAGAAAACAAGGAGACTGACTGGCAGTCGCTGCTGGACCAGGAAAAGGAATTCGAGCAAAAGCGTAAAAATAAAAGGCGAAAAAAGTGAGCACACTCATCATCATCACATGCATCGTGTTCCTCCTGAATATCCCCTTTGGATACTGGAGGGCCAATGTTCACAGGTTTTCCACACAGTGGTTCCTGGCCATTCACATCCCGGTGCCCTTTGTAGTGGCACTGAGATTTCTTTCTGGGATTGGATTTGGATGGCACACCTACCTGTTCCTGGTGGGTGGATACTTTCTGGGACAACAATTGGGTTCCCTGGTCATGAGATGGGTGCACGGGCATTGTCATCAGGATAGTTCCTGCATGGTGATGGATCTGTACCGGTGTGCCAGAACCTGATCCTCCAATAAAAGAAAAACATGTACCGATGAAACATCAGATATTATGGATTCTTGTCATAGCCGTGTTCCTTCATGCTGGCTGTGAAAACGCTGAAGGACCTGGAGACGCAGATCCCATCACCCCGTCGCTGAAGGTGCTTGAGACCACAAACGTGACTGAAACGGGATTTCAATTGAACTGGTCCCTTAGCGCACAGTCTGGTTTTCAAACCATTGCGGTGGACCTGTCAGAAGATCAGGGGATGGACAAGGTAATTAAACACCTCGAAACGGGGGATATCTCCACGTTACAAATCCAGGTCACCGGTCTGAAGGGAGCCACCAGCTATTATTACAGGATATCTCTGTTGGAGGAGGGGATTCCGGTATTCACCAGTGAAATAAAGCGCACTGAAACCACCTACAGAGTGGACAATGTGGACCTGACGACTGAAGACTCCTATACCCTGAGCGGCAAACTGGCCTATCTGGAATCATTGTCCGGAACCAGGCCAGGGATCATACTGATGCATGAGTTCGGGGTGTGGGTGAATCCCTGGATCGGCTCCGAACTGATGAAACAACTGGTGGCCGAAGGCTACGTATGTTACACCTTTTTCTTCCGGGGACACGGAACCTCTACCCGTGTGGACGATCTCATGGACCTGATCAACAATAAGTCCTTGCTGGCAAAGGATCTGCAGGCAGCTATCGACTATATGAATACCCATGAAATGGTATCCGCCGGCCACCTGGGCCTGGTAGGGGGTTCCATGGGTGGCATCATGGCCCTGGCGGGCAATGGATATGAGGAGGTAAAGACCAGCGTAGCACTTTCACCGGTCATGGATGGCGTGTTCCTGATTTTTCCAAAAATGACCCTCACCTCCGTCTATTTCCTGGCAGGTGAACTGGATATACGTGAAGACCTGGCAGTCAACTGTCCCGCAGATGCCCAAGACCTCTATGACATTTCAGTAGATCCCAGGAAACTGGAAATCATCCCGGGAACAGCTGACCATGGCAGTAACCTGCTAAGCAGGGACAGCCTGAATACCTCCATCCGGGACTGGATCCTGGAAACGGTTCCCCTGAATTAGCATGCTTCATGGTAAAGACAAGACTCAGTCTAAATTATTACATGGCATCAATTGCCTGATGGAAATCATGTCAGGGAAACGCCCTTTTATTAATTTAGGGGGACTAAACTGACTATGATGGAAGCTACCAAGACACCCCAGTCCCTCAGGACAGCCCCCAAAGAAAGATTAATATCCCTGGATACCCTGCGAGGGTTTGACATGGCCATGCTTCTCGGCATCGGCGGAATCCTCATTGCCCTGGCCGAGCTCACCGGCTGGGGCTGGATGGAAGCCCTGGCCACCCAGCAACACCACGTGGAATGGGTGGGCTTTCGCTTCTACGACCTGATTTTCCCTCTGTTTATGTTTATCAGCGGGGTGGCGATACCCTATGCCATCAATTCCAAAGTTGAAAAAGGGGTGGCCAGATCCCTTTTATTGAGGAAGATCTCCATACGACTGCTTGCGCTGATTGTCCTGGGGCTGCTTTACAACGGAGCCCTGAGCAGGGGCTTCACCAACCTCCGTTATGCCAGCGTGCTTTCCCAGATTGGATTCGGGTATTTCTTCGCTGCACTCATATGCCTGTACGCCCGGAGCATGAAGGCCCGCATCTTTTGGCTGCTGGGCATCATGGGAGGAGTGGCGGTGCTGCAACTGTTTGTGCCTGTTCCTGGCTATGGGGCTGGAACCTTCGAGGCCGGCACTTCCATCAATGCCTGGCTCGACCAGCGTCTGATTCCCGGCAGGCTCTATGGAGAAGTTTATGATCCTGAAGGTTTCCTGTGCATTGTTTCAGCCATATCCATCACCCTGATGGGGGCTCTGGCCGGTTTCCTGATCCGCAACAAGCAATATACTCCCACCAGGAAAGCCCTTTTCATTGCCCTGGGTGGAGTGGGGGTCCTGGCCATCGGACTTGCGCTGAGTCCTTTCTACCCGGTAATTAAAAAAATGTGGACCGTATCCTATGTCCTGCTGGCAGCAGGGGTCAGTGCCCTTCTGCTGGCGCTCTTCTACTATGTGATAGATGTGAAGGGTTCCAAGAACTGGACCTTGTTCTTCAGGGTGTTCGGCATGAATTCGATCACCATATACATGGGGGCCAGGATCATTGATTTCCACGATATCAGCAGATTTTTCCTCAACTGGACCTCCGTGCATATCAATGAGCAGTGGGGGGCTGTATTTATCACCACCGGGGTGCTAATGCTTGAATGGGCGTTGCTGCTGTTTCTCTATAAGAGAAAGATCTTCCTGCGGGTCTGAGCCCTTCTGCCCAGGAAATCAGTCCGGGATCAGGCCAGGATCAGGTCAACCCCTGCATTTTCAATTTCTTCCCGGTATGCCTTTCCCAGGTCGCCGTCGGTGGCCACATGCCGGACATCCTTCAGTTGGCAGATGCTGGTGAGTCCGGTGCACCCGAACTTGCTGGAATCTGAGACCACAAACACATCCTGGGCTTGTTGGATGATGTAACTGGAAATCTCGGCCCGGTATAAATCCCGCAGCATGAATCCATTTTCAGCCGTATACCCGTCTATGCCTATGAATGCCTTATTGATATTGACCTGATCAATGCAGGCCTTGGTGATCTTTCCCACCAGGGTCTCACTGTCGTGCTGGTAGATGCCCCCCAGAATCACCACATCGGCTTGTTCATTTCTTCGAAACTGCCTGGCAATGTAAAGGTTGGTGGTCATTATGGTGACCTTCCGGATTTTAACCAGTTCCCTGGCCAGCAGCACGTTGGCCGATCCGGATTCAATCAGGATGCTTTCCCCCTCATGTACATGAGAAGCCACCTTTTTTGCGATCCTGAGCTTTTTGTCATAATTCTTGCCCAGCCGGTTGTCCAGGTCATCAGCATCTTTAAGCACGGCTCCTCCATGGACACGTTTCAGCAAACCTTCAGCCTCCAGGTAGTTCAGATCCTGGCGGATGGTCACCGAAGAAACTCCCAACATCTCGGAGAGGGTCAACACAGCGGTCTGGTTATCCTTTCCCAGGATCTTCAGGATCCTGTTCTGTCTTTCATTCAGCATGGCTATTCCAGGGTAAGTCCGGCGGCACCAATCACTCCGGCATCACCGATTATATTGGACAGTTTGATCTCAATGGGATCAAAAATCATGTCGCGTGCCAGCGTATAAAAGGTCTCCTTGATCTTGTCCAGGTAGAAATCCCCCCAGTTGGTCAATCCTCCGCCCAATACGATCAGGGGCGGATTCAGTATCTGGAAGAGGTTATAGAGACCAATGCCCACATAATAGGCACTGTCCGAAATCACCGACTTGGAAAGCGGGTCACCCATGTCCAGTCCCTTCTTCAGGGTCTGTCCGTTGATTTTGGAAACATTGAAATTGGGGGGCATCTCGATCAGGGTCGTCATGCCCTCCTTCAGCTTCTTCTCAAACAGGTGGGGAAGTGCCAGGCCACAGGCGCAAGCCATGAGGCATCCCCTGTTGCCGCAGGTACACATCAATTCACTGTTGGGTTCCACAATGGAATGGCCAAACTCACCGGCCGTGCCCGTCATTCCACGGTAAGGCTTGCCATTAAGAATGAGTCCGGCCCCAATGCCCGTGCTGATGGTCACGAAGATCATGTCTTCATATCCCTTGCCGGCCCCGAATTTATGTTCTCCGACAGCCTGTGCATTGGCATCGTTATCGAGTATCACCGGAATATCAAAGTGGGCCTGCAGCTTCTCGCGCAGGGGATAGTTGTTATACCCCTCCAGGTTGGAGGTGGTGATGATGACACCGTCAGAAAAACGGATATGCCCGGCGCATCCGACACCAATGGCTGGCAGTTCAGTTTCCTTGATCCGGTTCCGGTGGAGCAATTCCTGGACGTGTCCGGCCACCATCTTTACCATCCCGTCTTCCTCCTCTTCCACATGGGCACAGGTGTAGATCTTGTCTACGATATTCCCATCATAATCAACCAGGGCCAGGGAACATTTGGTACCCCCGATATCGACTCCGCATAGAACGCCTGACATGGAACTAAAAGTTTAAGGTATGTTCGGTTCGCGCAATGATGTCATCCTGTGTATCGGGAGATAAAGTAGTAAAAAATGCGGAATATCCGGCGATCCGTACCACCAGATCCCTGTATTTTTCCGGATCCTTCTTGGCAGCCAGGAGGGTCTCCCGCGAGACGATGTTGTACTGTACGTGCCAGCCTTTCAATTCTGCAAAGAAGGTGCGGATGATTGAAATCAGTTTCCGCTTATCATCTTCTTTGGCCACGGCAGCAGGGGAGAGCTTTTGATTCAGCAGCACCCCGCCCATGATTTCCCGGGTGGGCAACTTGGATACCGACTTAAAAACAGCCGTGGGTCCCAGCAGGTCGGTTCCCGATGAGGGAGAACTCCCTTCCGCTACGGGGGTATAGGCCTTCCGCCCGTCGGGAGTGGCCGGTACCACCGCTCCGCTGGGCACATTGGCCGAAATGCTGGAAGTGCCTGCATAATACCTGCAGCCAATGGGGCCACGGCCAAAACGCGTGGTGTGGTACTTCTTTAACTCTGTGATAAACTCCATGTAGGCATCATGCAGCAGGAGATCCACATAATCATCATCGTTGCCGTATTTGGGAGCGAAATTCAGCAGCAACTGCCGGATCTTTTCGCCTTCAGGGCCCTCAAAATTGTGCTCCAGAGCTTTTAGCAATTCCTGTTTGCCCATCCTTTTTTCTTCGAATACCAGTTTCTTGATGGCCGCCAGGGAATTCCCCAGGTTGGCAATCCCCACCTGCAATCCGGATACAAAATCATACTTGGACCCCCCTTCCTTGATGGTCAGGCCCCGCGATATGCAGCTGTCCACAAAGGCAGAACAGAGGATGTCGGGTACCTGTTCCTCCAGGGCTGTATCCACTGCCGTATCGATCTCCACGGTTTTCCGGGTGTAATAGCGAATCTGGTGCTGCCAGGCCTCAAACAGTTCCTCATAGCTGTTAAAATCGCTCAGTTTTCCTTTTCCCCTGAGGAAGGTATGGCCCGACTCGGCGTCGTAGCCATCGTGCAGGGCAGCCAGAAAAACGCGCATCAAATTCAGAAAGCTCATGCCGGTGCACCGGTAACCCCATTTGCCCGGGACAGCTATTTCGATGCAACCAATGGCAGAATAGTTATATGCATCCTCTTGCTCAACCCCCAGATTGATCAACTCCGGAATCACCACCTCGTCGTTATTAAAGGAGGGCATCCCAAAACCCTTTTCAATCACTTTCATGCAGGCCATCATGAATTCCTCACTGATTCCCCGGTGAAAGCGAACACTCAAGTTGGGCTGGGTGAGTCTCATGTTGCCCACCGATTCCAGGACCAGGAAGCTCAGCTCATTGACGGCATCCTTTCCTTCGGGGGTCTGTCCCCCGATGGTCACATTCTGGTACAGGGGGCCACCTGCAGAGAACCGGGTGTGTGACCATGGTCTTATTTTGTTGACAGACAGTAATTTAATCCATGTATTTTCAAGTAATTCTGTAGCAAATTTCCGGGTTATTTTACCCCCCTTCAGATCCCTTTGATAGTAGGGGTAGAGGTACTGATCGAGCCGGCCCAGGGAAACTGAATGGCCGTTGCTTTCTATCTGAAGTATCAGCTGCACAAAATACACCAGCTGGAGGGCCTGATAAAAGTCCTGTGGGGGCTTTTCGGCAATCACATCGCAATTGCCGGCAATGATCTGAAGTTCTTTTTCCCGGCCGGGATCCGTGGATTCCTTGCTCAAATAGATGGCCAGGTCGCGGTAACGCCTGATGAAGGTCTGGAAAGACTTCAGGCCCATGGTCAATGCATTGTAAAACGAATCTTTTTTGACCCCTTCCCGGTCGGAACGGTCTACCAGGCGATGATGTTCCTCAATCTCCTTGAAATAGCCACTGAGACCCACTTCCAGGATCTTGTAAAAGTCCACCGCAATGTGGGCATCGCCGGAGGTAAGATTCCCCGTGGCTTTGATGATGGCCGAATCCTGCAGGTCACGCAGTTCCTGAGACATAAGGGCCCTGCCACGGTCCCACAAGACTTTTCCCTTCCACCAGCGGGCGATCCTGGTGAGTTCCTGCTTGTGTTCCTCGGTGATATAGAATGCATCGCCGGGTCGTTTATCCAGTTCATCCATCTCCTCGGGCAGCCAGTCCACGGCATATTCCGGGAAAATAGGGGCTGCCCTGTGGGCAGAAGACTGATTGCCTACGATCAGTTCTCCCTCATCAATGAAGATGGTCATTTTTTCAAGGGTCTTTTTCAGTGCCAGGGCCCGTTTGATAATCACCGGCTGATCCTCGTTTTCCTTGTAGACTTCGGTATAGAACCTGGCCCTTTCGGTGCATACGCCGGGTTTGGCGCTTAGCACACGCTCCCTCAATGAAGCTATTCTCTCTGTTATCTCCTGGGTCTTTTCCCTGGTAATCATTTTAACCTCCAATTTTTGTCCTGAAATCCCTCGATTGCGCATATTGCACATAGAGTTCCAGTTCCTGTTCCCGGACTTGTTCCTGAGTTGCGAATTCATAGTCCATTCCAAGCATCCTGTATTTTTCCACCCCGAAACTATGGTAGGGAAGGAAATGGATCTCTTCAATGCCATGGATGGTGCTCAGTTTGTCCACCATTTGTTGTATTTCCGGCAGGGAATGGTTGAATCCGGGTATCACCGGAATTCTGACCACCACCCTGGCCCCAAAGTAGGCCAGTTTCTCCAGGTTTCTCAGCACCAGACCGGCATCGCCTTTCACATAATGCCTGAATTTATCCGGATCGGTGTGCTTCAGATCCACCAGAAAAGTGCCTACCAGACCCAGGCATCGCTCTATCCTGGACCAGCTTACGTGCAGAGAGGTTTCCATGTTGGTATGGATCTTTCGTGCCTTCAAACGCTCAAGCAGGGCGATCAGGTCCCCATCCTGGCTCAGGGGCTCACCCCCGGATAAAGTCACACCTCCATCCTGCCCGTAGAAGGGTACATCTTTCTCAATTTCCTCCATCAGCTCGTCCACACTCTTTTCCTCCCCGGCGAGCACCAGGGCCCTGGAAGCGCAAACTTCCTTGATTTTCAGGGGATCTTTTAAGCGGGTGCGCTGGATGGCCACACCCTTGTCTCCGTTCAGGGAAAAAGCTTCCGGTGCAAGCGCCGCACAATCTCCAAACCTGTGGCAGAGCTTCTGGTCATACATGATGCTGTAGCTGAACGTAAGACTTTCCGGATTGCTGCACCACTGGCACCTCAGGGGACACCCTTTGTAGAAGATCAGGGTCCGGATGCCCTCTCCGTCATGGGTCGAGTAGCGCTGGATATTGAAGATCATGCCCGTTAGCTTGTGGATTCAGCCCTATAAAGATAGAAACTTTCGAATGAAAGTGTATCAACTTTCATTTAAAGTTTTCGTCCCTTGTTGTAAAACATGCGGGCCTGTCAGCGGATAATCAGCTTTAGCGGAAGAACAGGTGCCTGGTATTCTGATAGTTGAAGGAAATACATGCCGGGAGGAAGCTCCTCCCGGTACAAGGTGTAGGATCCAGCCCGGGTCAGCTGGAATTCCCTGAGCCTTCTGCCCTGC
>CBDTYO010000024.1:0-17846 GCA_965364615.1 uncultured Bacteroidia bacterium | reverse complement strand
CCCACTCCGCAATAGACTGGCAGGGAGCCCTGGCTGACATCAATGAGGTCAAAATTATGTATGAGAAAATCCGTATGTATGTGTAGCCATCCTGTACCCACAAAGGACCAGGCCACTGCTGCATCTACTGCGGTTCGTTCACTGGTCCACATTTTGCCGCTCAAACCAGTGGGTTCTCCGAATATAACACCCAGACCCAGTCCGCTGTCCTGTGCGTACATCCCCACAGAGAACAGGGTGACGAAAGCAAAAAGAATGATTTTTTTCATAGGGTTTGCTGTTTCAGTTTTACATCATTTGCTAGAAAAGCAAAACTAGGAAAAATCTCAGTAGATAAAGGATTTCTCCAAAAAATGTTAAACCAGGGATTGGGGGACCGCAATTACCAGGTGCGATCCTTTAAATAATCTTCCAGTGCCTCCGGGGTCATGGGAAGTTCCCCGGGATTGTTTTTCACCCACTCAAGAAAACTTGCTTTGATTTCATCGCTCCACCGCCCGTCGATTTGTCCAGGTGTATATACCCCGTTTTTCAGCATTTCGTGCCCGAACATGTCCCGGAGCATGATGAACTCTGCCCGGACCACCACCTCTTCCGCCAGGTGGGCGGGTACAAAAAGCACGCCGGTTTTTTTGGCCAGCACCACATCTCCCGGAAAAACAGTGGCCCTGCCAATCCGTATGGGAACGTTGATCCCCATGAGCATGCTCTCCATCAGGAAGGAGGGGTCAAAACCCCTCACAAAGGCATTAAATCCTTCAATATCAGCCAATCCTTCCATGTCGCGCGATCCCCCGTCAAAGACCACGCCGTTGCCTGAGTTGGCATAGATGGCATTGCCCAGGTTATCGCCGATGAGGGTGCCATCGACCACCTTCCCAAAACCATCGGCCACATACACATCCCCTTGCTGCAGGGCGTCGATGGGCCAGGAATTCATGGCACCCACGCGACCCTGGGAATGCCCTTTTTCAGTGAGCCGATCCATCACTTCAGGTCGCCTGGGCATATATTGGGCAGTAAGGGCTCGTCCCACCACCACCTGGTCGTCATGCAGGGTGACCCAGTTACCCTCGAACTGGTTATGATACCCCTTGGAACGAAGCACTCCCCATGCTTCCTCTATGGAGACTTTCTTCATTCGTTCAAGTATCTCCGCAGGAACCTTGGGTCTGCCATCTTCAAAACGTTCTCCGTTCCACTCGCTGGTGTAGTAGATAAGTTCCTCAGGGGTATTGAAAAACTGGGAGTAGGCAGGAAGCACAAGCATCAGTGCAACAATAAGCAGCATTGTTTTTTTCATGGTGAAAAGGTTATTAGGTTAATGGGTTTATGGGTCGTTGGTTTATCAGTTATTGGGTTAATGGTTAATGGGTCGTTGGTTTATCAGTTATTGGGTTAATGGTTTCTGGGTTGTTGGGGCAGGTCAGCCACTGGAGCTGCCTGGTTTTTCATTGTCCGATTTTCTCCGCCACCAGGTAGCCAGAGAACTGCCGGTGATGTTCATCATGGGTCCGAAAACTGCCGGAGCCAGTCCGATGGTGGCCACCCTTCCCATCTCCAGGGCAATCCCTGAAGCCAGGCCCCCGTTCTGCATTCCCACCTCCAGGGCAATGGTGCGGCAGGATTTCTCATCCATCCGTGCCAGCCTGCATATCCAGTATCCCAGGAAGTAGCCCGCTGTATTGTGCAGCAGGCAGGCCAGGATCAGCAAGATGCCTATGTCCAGCAGGCTATCCCTCCCGGCAGCGGTAATCACCATAATGATGGCTCCGATTCCCGCCATGGAGAAAAAGGCAGTTACCCGGTTCAACACCTTTTTTTTATCTCCTTTCAGTTTGGCAAACAGCAGGGCCGCCAATACAGGGAGCAGCAGGAACCAGGCCAGGTCCTTGCCAAACTGCAGCCAGGCCAAAGCGCTTTCAATCTCGGAGGTCTGGAAGAGAATCAGGTTTTTTCCCGCTATGATCAGGAGGTATACCACTGCCTGTGTCAGGCTCCTTCTGGCTTTCTCCTGGCCATAGGCGAGGGCATGGAACATCAATCCGGCCACTATGGGAAGGATCACCATATTGATGATGCTCAGCATCATGGCCCAGAAATCCACCGGTACAAACTGTCCGGCCAGCCATTTCATCAGCGACGGGGTGATCAGCGGTGCCAGCATGGTGGCAATGGCTGTGAGGGTGACTGAAAGGGCCAGGTTGGCCTTGGCAATAAATGACATCACATTGGAGGCCAGGCCGCTGGGAGACGAGCCCACCAGGATGATCCCGGCAGCCACTTCGGGAGGAAATCCGAAGGTGGTCGCAATGGTAAAACCGATGATGGGCATGATGGTGAACTGGCAAACCAGTCCCAGCAACACCCCTTTGGGCATTTTTATCACTCCGGCAAAATCCCTGATGCTCATCTGGGATCCCATGCCAAACATGATGATTTGCAGGAGGGGGACAATGGTCGCCTTCAACTCAAAATTGCCCCACCTCAGAAAGAGGGATGGATAGAACATGGAAATGGTCACCGCCGCAAAAATCATGATGGTATAGGAGAATCCCTTCCCGATGGGATTTCCCCTGACCCCGAAAGCGAGAAAAGTAAAGAAGGCAAACAGCAGGGGGCCGGTGGCAGCGTTCTTGCCGGTCAGCAGTGTCAGAAAAAACAAAAGCAGCGAGAGACCGGCCAGTCCCAGCAAAATGAAATAAAGCTTGTTTTTAATCATCGATTTCAGGGAAGATATGGAGTAATTTAATAATTTGTAAGCTTATACCAACCAAACTACTTATGGATTCCATGAAAAATCGCAGGTCCTTTTTGAAAAAGGCGGGATTGGGAGGATTGGGCCTGGGCGTGATGATGCATGCTCCACTGGAGGCACAGATTGATTATCTCACCCAGGATGTAAGCCGGTATTCAGGTCCTGCAGGACTGAAAATCACCGATATGCGCATTGCTCAGGTGGGAAATGTACCCATCGTCAAGGTCTACACCAATCAAGGGGTATACGGACTGGGGGATGTGCGTGACGGGGCCGATAAGCGCTATGCATTGATGCTGAAGAGCCGGATCCTGGGAGAGAATCCCTGCAACGTGGAGCGGATCTTCAAGATCATCAAGCAATTTGGTGACCATGGACGCCAGGGGGGTGGGGTCTCAGGGGTGGAGATGGCCCTGTGGGATCTTACCGGGAAGGTCTATGAGGTGCCGCTTTACCAGTTGCTGGGAGGGAAATACCGCGACAGGGTGAGGATTTATGTGGATACCCCTTCCAGGAAGAATCCGGAAGAGTTTGCCCAAAAGATGAAGGAGCGCATCGATCAGGGTTTTACCATCATGAAGATGGATATCGGAATCGGTCTGATCAGGGACATCCCCGGTACCCTGACCAATATTGAGCATTGGGATGAGATGCGGGGCTGGGAACAGACCAAGGGAAGTTACGGACTAACCATGCATCCCTTCACCCGTGTACAGATCACAGAAAAGGGGATCGCTGAGATGGTAAAATACCTTTCCGCCATGCGTGAGCTGGCGGGCTGGGAAGTACCGGTGGCCATCGATCACCTGGGACACATGGGACTTAACAGCATGATCAGGCTGGGACAGGCCTTTGAACCCTATAATATATCCTGGCTGGAGGATTTGATCCCCTGGCAGTATGCAGACCAGTGGAAGGAAATCTCCCGGGCGATCAACGTGCCCACCCTGACCGGAGAAGACATCTACCTCAAAGAGGGATTCAGGGAGCTCATCGAGAAACGGGCGGTGGATATGGTCCATCCCGATCCTGTCACCGCGGGCGGTTACCTGGAAACCAAAAGGATCGGTGATTTCGCCGAGGAGCATGGGATCGCCATGCCGCTGCATCATGCCTCCTCTCCGGTATCTTTCATGGGTTGTGTGCATACAGCTGCGGCCACGGAAAACTTTGTGGCCCTGGAGCACCATTCGGTCGACAATCCGTGGTGGGAAGATCTGGTCACAGGTATGGAGAAACCCCTGGTGCAGAACGGGTATGTGGCTGTGCCGGAAAAACCGGGCGTGGGGGTAGAACTGAACGAGGAGGTGGTCAAGGAGCGCGGCACCGGCGAGTGGTCAAGGAACACCTTCAGGATGGAGAGGAGTTATTTGCACCCACCGAAGAATGGGATCAGCGCCGCTCGTGGGACCGGCAATGGAGTTAAGTAAACCGAAGAGATCAAAAGCCATGAAAAAACCAATCGTAATAGCATTGTTGGGATTCCTGCTGGCTTGTGCCAGCGAGGAAGCTACAGAATCCGGCCAGTTGTCGCCGGTGGCTCTGACCTGTGAATACCTGGAGAATCCCGCTGTGGTGGATGTGCCTCATCCACGCCTGGCCTGGATCAACCTGGCCGCAGAAGGAGTCCGCGGTGAAATTCAGACAGCCTGGCAGGTGAGGGTGGCCAGCTCCAGGGACTTGCTGGAGCAAGCCGATCTGTGGGACAGCAATAAGCAGGTGTCCACGCAATCTACCCGGGTAAAGTATCAGGGACTCCCCCTGGTATCCGGACAAGAATGCTGGTGGCAGGTTCGTACCTGGAACCGCAATGATGTGGCCTCTGAATGGAGCGAACCCGGATGGTGGCGAATGGGCCTGCTGAATAAGAACGACTGGAAGGCAAGCTGGATCGGGGCTCCCTGGGAGGGAGAAGAAGCCATTCCCACCCCCCCGCGCGGACCCAATGACGTTCCTGAAGATCTTGGTCCCCCGGCTCCCCTGCTGAGAAAGGATTTTCGGGTGGAAAAGGAGGTGGAGAGCGCGGTGGCTTTTGTGACCGGACTGGGTTATTTTGAATTATATATGAATGGAAAAAAGGTAGGGGATGATGTTTTGGTTCCCAACCAGACCAATTACGGAAAAAGGCCACAGCTGGAGGAATCGATGATCAATGTTCCCGATAAATTCAGGGAATACAAGGTCATGTACCTGGCCTATGATGTGAAGGACCAATTGAACAGTGGAGCCAATACCCTCGGGGGGATCCTGGGCAATGGGTTCTACAATCCGGCCAAGTTCTGGGCAGGAGCCTATGGATCTCCCAGGTTTCTCTGCCAGCTGCACCTGCGCTTTTCGGATGGGACCGAAGAACTGGTGGTAAGTGATGAAAGCTGGACAGCTTCCAGAAGCCCCATCCTGATGAACATGGTGTATTATGGGGAAAAATATGACGCCAGGCTGGAGCAAGACGGCTGGTGTGAGCCCGGCTTTGATGCATCGGCCTGGGAGCCTGTGGCACTTAGAACGCCTCCCTTTGGCAAGCTGGTGGCCCACACGGCCCACACCGATCAGGTGACTGAGAGAATAGCCCCGGTTTCCATTGAGATGTTGGGAGAGGGGCACTACCAGGTGGATTTTGGGGTGGAGATTTCCGGTTGGGTCAGGCTGAACGGAGTGGAAGGCCCTGAGGGGCATACCATTCAGATCATGCCCAATGCCAACCTGTTTTCGGGCGAGAACAGCTATACCTTCCGGGGAGAGGGACCGGAAGATTATGCCCCCAGGTTCAACTGGTTTGTTTTCAGCGGAGTAGAGATCACCAACTGGCCAGGGGAACTGAAACCCGGGCACCTTACCGCAGAGGCTGTGAATACCTTTGTAGAACCTGCAGCCCGCTTTGAGACGTCCAATGAACTGTTCAATGAGATCAACAAGATCTGGAGACGCAGCCAGACCGACAACATGCATGGCGGAATAGCCAGCGATTGTCCCCACCGGGAACGTTCCCCCTACACGGGGGACGGCCAGGTGGCCTGTATGACGGTCCTGCATAATTTCGATGCAAAGAACTTCTATCATAAATGGGTGCAGGACATGCTCGGAGCCCAGATCGAAGAAACCGGATATGTTCCCAACGGGGCACCGTGGCAGCCGGGATGCGGAGGCGGACCTGCCTGGGGAGCGGCCATATGCGTGATTCCCTGGGAATATTACCTGCAATACGGCTCCCGCGATATGCTGGAGGACAATTACGGGGGCATGAAAGGCTACATCCGCTATATGCTGAGCTGGACGGGCGAGGATGGGATCATGCATTCCCAGCGAACCGGCAAAAACGGTGAGGTGTTGAGATGGTTCAACCTGGGAGAGTGGGTACCCCCGGGGGAGATGATCCCCGAAGAGATGGTACATACCTTCTATCTATGGTTTTGCAGCCATATTGCTGCAAACACTGCCGGGGTGCTTGGCCTGGAGGAGGATGAGGAAGCGTATCAGGCACTGGCCGAAAAAACCAGGAAAGCCTTTCACAACCGATGCTATGATGCTTCGAAGGGTTCCTATGGCGATGCCGGGGGAAACATTTTGGCCCTGAAGATGGGTGTACCTGCCGACCAGTATGAAAGGGTGGTGGAAGCACTCAGGGCCGGACTCAAAAAGACCGGGGGACACCTTGATACTGGGATCATCGGCACCCGCTTCTTTTTCGAGGTACTGGCAGACAACGGACTCAATCACCTGGCTTATGAGGCCATGAATAAGCGCTCCGAGCCGTCCTTCGGACACTGGATCGAACTGGGTTCCACCACCACGCGCGAGCGTTGGGATACGGGAGGATCTCACAACCACCCCATGTTCGGGGGCGGACTGGTCTGGTTCTATCGCAACCTGGCAGGCATGAAGGCAGATCCCCTGGAACCCGGGTACAGGCACCTGATTTTCAAACCCCAGCCGGTGGATGAAATGGAGTTTGTGAGCTATACCAGCCTTACCCCGTACGGGGAAGGAGGAATATCCTGGAGGAATGACGAGGAATCCTTCAGCATGGATGTGACCGTTCCCGTGGGCTGTCGCGCCTCAGTCTATGTCCCTACCTCCGATCCTGAGAGGGTATATGAAGGGAAAGACCATGCAAACAAAGTGCCCGGGATTCTATTCAAGGAGGTGGTGGACGGATATGCGCTTTTTGCCGTGGAAAGCGGGGTGTATTATTTCCGGGTCAATAAGACCAGTGAAGAACTATAACATAACCCATCATTTTATCATGAAACAAATAAGCACCTGGTTTTTCATTTTTTGTGTTTTTTCCCTGAACGGGCAGACGACTTCATTGAAGCATTCACCCTCCCTGACAGAGGCCAGTCCCGGTTCTGTGGGAATATCTGGCGAGCGGCTTGAAAGGATCGATCACATGCTGAAGGAGTCCATTGCCGAAGGGGAAATTCCCGGGGCGGTCGCCCTGGTGGCCCGTAAAGGGCAAATTGTTTATTTCAAGGCCTTCGGCACGGCCGATGTTGAATCGGGCAGGGCGTTTCAGCGAGAGGATATTTTCCGGATCGCTTCTCAGACCAAAGCCATTACGTCCACGGCTGTGATGATGCTCTGGGAGGAAGGGAAATTCAGGCTGGATGATCGCATCTCCAAATACATCCCTGAGTTTGCCAACGCCATGGTGCTTGATTCTCTGATTGAAGAGGATTCTTCTTTTCTGGCCAGACCTGCCACCGGACCCATTACCATTCGTCATCTGATCACCCATACTTCAGGGATCGGATATGGCTTCATTGATGATGACCGGTTCAGGAAAATGTATGCAAAGGCCGGGATCACGGATGCCTGGACCACAGAAAACATCCTGCTGGAAGATAATATCCCCAGGCTGGCCAAGCTTCCCCTGCATCACGATCCGGGTGAGAACTTCACTTACAGCGAAGGGATCGATGTGCTGGGCTACCTGGTGGAGATAGTCTCAGGCATGTCCCTTGATCAATTCTTCCGGGAACGGATATTCAAGCCTCTCGGGATGGAAGACACGTATTTCTACCTGCCGGAAGCAAAGTATAAGAGGCTGGTGCCTGTGCAGACTTACAAGGACGGGAGGTGGGTCAGGTTTTCCAGCCCATTCTATGACGTGGATTACCCAATCAAGGGAGCCAGGACCTATTTTTCCGGGGGAGGTGGCTTGTCCAGCACAGCCAGGGACTATGCCAACTTTCTTCAAATGTACCTGAACCAGGGGGAGCTGAATGGTATGCGCCTGCTGAGCCGGACCACCGTGAAGGTGATCATGGCCAACCATATCGGGGATATCTGGAAAGATATGGGGGCTCACCATGGACTGGCCTTTCAGGTCATGGACCAGAAAATTGAGGATGCAGGAGGTTTGGGCAGTGCAGGCACCTTTACCTGGGGGGGATATTTCAACACCCAGTATTTTGCAGATCCCAACGAACAGGTGATCGGCATTTTGATGAAGCAGACCGATGGGGCAGATAAAGACCAGACGGCTTGGAAATTCAATCAGCTGGTATGGCAGTGCATCGATGATTGATCCCTAGTCCAGCTCGCGGTGCCACAGGGTGACCTGTACGTTCTGGCTTTCACGGAGGTGCTGGGCCAGCCTTTCGGCGCAGTAGACCGAGCGGTGCTGGCCCCCGGTACAACCGAAACTGACCATCAGGCGGGTATAACTTCGCTCCTCATAACGGTCCACCGACATATCCACCATCGAGAAGGCATTGCTGAGGAACTCGTTGACTTCATTGTGCTGTTCCAGGAAAGACTTCACCGCTTCGTCTTTGCCGGTCAGGCTCCTGTATTCCTCCAGTTTGCCAGGATTGGTGATCACCCGGCAGTCGAATACATAACCTCCTCCATGACCGCTGGGATCGTCGGGGATCCCGTGCTGATAGCTGAAACTGTTGATGGAAACCACCATGGTGGACGAGCGCCCCCCTTTGTCCTTGAAGCGTTTCAGCTTCGGGGCAATCAGCAGGTTTCGGAACACCTTGAGCAGGGTGGGAATCTCAATGGGAAATGTCACGTTGTTAAGGATCCATTTCAGATCGTTCAGGGCATAGGGGATGCTCTGAAGAAAATGGATCTTCTTTTCATAGAATCCGCGGAAACCAAAAGCCCCCATGGCCTGCATGATCCGGATCAATACGTAGGGGTAATAGGATTCCCGGAACTTTTCCGCATCCACTGAAGGATAGTTCGCCAGACCGGTGATGTAGTGTTCCAGCAGTTCTTCGCGCACCTCCCTGGGGATGTCGGCCTTGGAGTCGTAGAGCAGGGAAGCCACATCGTACTGAAGCGCCCCTTTTCTGCCTCCCTGGTAATCGATAAAGCAGGGTTTCCCTTCCCGAAGCATTACATTCCTGGATTGGAAGTCGCGGTAGAGAAAATACCCTGAATCCTGGGCCAGCAGGTATTCAATGAGGGTGTTGTAGTCGTTCTCCAGCTGTTGCTCGTTGAAGGGAATATCGGCCAGCTTCAGGAAGTAGTACTTGAAGTAACTCAGATCCCACTGCATGCTTTGCCTGTCGAAACGGGAACGCGGATAACAGACCGAATAGTCCAGCCCTTCTGATCCCTTGATCTGAAACTTTTGCAGGGCATCCAGCACCTTTTTGTAAATCTCAATAAGCTCCTGCGAAAAGCTTCCGTTGTCCCGTACTTTGAAGATATAATCAAAGAGCGTTGTATCGCCCAGATCTTCCTGCAGGTAGGCATGGTTATCCAGATCGACCAGGTAGATTTCGGGCACACATAGTCCCAGGGAGTGAAAATGCCGGCTGAATTCGATGAAGGCTACATTTTCATCCCGGTCCAGGTTGATGGCCCCGATGGCCCTGGATTCCTTACCCTTGATCCGGTAATATTCCCTGGGGGACCCTGAAGCCGGCAATTTGTTGATGGATTTTATGCTCTCTCCGCACCACCTGTGAAACAGGTCATTCAATAGTTTTAATCGGGTCTGGGTCATCTTCTTTCTCTCAACGTATCAATCTGCACCATGCATCTTGTATCCCAAAGTTATTTAATTACTGCTTGCAGATTGCACCAGCTTTTGAACAGGTGCCACCAGGGGGAGGATGCAGGCCCCATGAGGCTCTGATGCGGTCCTGAAGAATTCCTCCTGCATGGGCTCCGATTCCCTTAAGGCGGCAGGATTGTTCAAGGCTTCCAGTCCCAGCTTTGCCAGCACGCTGAGGTTCCGAGAGTGTGCTTCCACCTCCATCAGGAATTCGTTGCCTTCCAGAGCGGGAGCCAGTTTCTCATGGTTGCCGGCCCAGGTTTCCAGCGCTGCGATCATCCGCTCCCTGGCACCATCATCCTGGATTTCCAACCACAGGTTCACATCCTGTCCGAATCGATAGACCTGGTAACTTTCGGGAGCAGCTGCATCCACCATGCGGGTCAGGGGAGTGAAGGTATACAGGCGCGGATCGTATATGGCCATCCGGCCAAACATTTCCTCTTCCTGAAGCACTTCAGCCAGGACCATGGCGGCTTCCAGAAAAGGGGCAGGTACCATATCCTTCAGCATATCCTGGCGGTAGCTTCTGTGTCTGAGTCCAAGATCTTCCAGCTGGTCATCCTGCAGCATCAACCGGCGGTACATGTCCTCCACATCTTCGCTGAGCACCCCGGGGCTCCACAGTTTCTCAGCCACTGCAGCCGCGCGGGGCCAGATGCGGGATTCCATGGTGGCGGCATCGACCATTTCCGACCACATGCAAGCCTCTCCCCCCAGGAGCCTGGCTTCCTCCTCGGGCGTGAGCGGATCAATGCTTCTGAATTGGGGAAGGGCTTTGCCACCCGGCCTGTCGCTTCCTCCTGAGCGTTTCCCGGTCACATCCATGGACATGACGGAGATTTTTCCTTTGCCGCCGAGGGAATCCCCCTTCAGTTCTATTTCAAAGGAGATACGGCCGAAATTGGTGGCAAAGCTGAAGGTCAGCTGATCATTTTCCAGAAGGGCATCGTCAAATCCCGAGGAGGTGCCCATGAAATCCATGATCCCCCTGAGCTCTTCCCCTTCTCCAAAAAGGTACAGGGCCCCTTCCATTTCCATCTCCGAGAGATGCAGTTCAAGGTCCCAGCCTTTCCACTGGGACGAATCAATGTCAATATCCACAGCTCCTTTGATCACTTGCGGGTCGATGCCATAATGGTAGGAGGCAGGCTTTTTGTAATCCAGGTAATAGCCTGCCGACAACACTGCCTTGTTTCCCTTTCGGGCAGATTCCCAAAGCGATCCGTGGTCCCTCCAGGTTTGTACGGCAATTCCTTCTTTGGGAAGGTCGGGATGAATGATCTCATCCCATCCCATCATTTTTTTCCCATGTCCTGCCAGTATTTTCTGGAGCCGAAGGTTGAAATGTGCCTGAAGGGCATGGGCATCTTCCAGGCCCCTGGACTCCATAAAAGATTGTATATCAGAATTTTCGTTCCAGTGGTCGGCATTGACCTCATCCCCCCCGATGTGGATGTATGGATCGGGAAACAGTTCTGCCATTTCCCCGAAAAACCGGTCCAGAAAATCATACACCTCTTCCCGGGTAGGATCCAGGACCGGAAGCAGTACACCGAAGACGGAATCGAGGACATACCAGGAAGTGGAATGGCCGGGAAGATCGAACTCGGGTATTACGCGGATTCCCCTGTCTGCTGCATATTCGATCACCTCTTTGATCTCTTCCTGGGTATAGAATTGGCCTCCTGAACCCAGCTCATGCAGCAGCGGGAAGATTTTTGATTCCACCCTGAAACCCTGGTACTCGGTCAGGTGCCAGTGAAAGACATTCATTTTCAGGCTGCCCATGGCTTCCAGGTTTCGAAGGATGACCTCCTTGGGAATCCAGTGCCTGCAGGCATCGATCATCAGTCCCCTCCACGGGTACCTGGCCTGGTCGGTCATGGTTAGCGAAGGGATTTCCCATCTGCCTTCATTTTGACGGATCAGCTGAAGCAAGGATTCCAGGGCATAATAGATCCCTGTGGATGAAGCAGCTTCCACCTCAATGCCATTCCCGTTCACCTGGATGGAATAGGATTCGTCATCGTCCAGGGAAGGGTAGCCCAACGTATATTCCTGACAATGCAGGATCAGTTTGGCTTCGTGGGTCCCGCCGAATGCCATGCCGATCCGGCCTGATAATTTGGCATAGAACCTATCAACGGCCCGTTCCAGTCTTGGACCCGATTCTCCACTGAACTGGTGGGAAAGGGTTTCATTCAGCACAAATGCTCCCTTTCCAAGCTTCAGTTCAGCGGGAAGGGGCATCAGGTTAATATCTGCCCTGTCTGCACGGGAAATGGGGGGAGGTTCCGGTTTGAGAAATCCAAACCAGGCAATGGCCAGCGCAAGAACAAGGATCGCCAGGATCCAGGCGATGATTTTGAATGCTTTTTTCATGGAGGGCCTATTTTGAAATTCCCTCCAGGTTCTCCAACTTGGCTTTGAGTCCCCAACCGCCTCCGCCTCCAGTGATGGCAAATACCACCTCATTTTCTCCCTTTTTCAAGGGAAGGTAAGCGGCATCAAAGTAGCCGATCGTGCCCAGGTAACGGTAGTCCCGGGAACGGAACCTGCGCTGACCCGAATATAGCACCTTCCCGTTTACATAGAGAATGGCATCATCGCTGTATCCGAAATCCATCCTTTTCAACTGATTGAGGTCCGAGTGCAGGGTGGTTTTTACCAGCACTGTGTTGGTACTTTGTGTCACCGGGGAAACCTGGGCCAGGTTGACGGTTCCGGAATATTCTACCGTCAGGGTTTGCCACTCCAGTGGGTCCAGTCCGGGGAATTCATCCAGTGTATAATAAGGAGCCAGATCTGTGGCATTGAAGGCCGAAGAAACCTCCCATTGTTCAATGGTTCCCGCGGGAGGCTGCTTTATCTCCAGGGTCTGGGGGACAGGAGGAGCTTGATCCATGGGCTGGTAACTGAGGTTGGCAAACCAGGCACCTCCCAGCAGGGTCCAGAAACCGACCATGCCGCTTTGGGGATCCCTTTTCAGGTCATGGACCTTAAGCAGGGGTTTGGACATATCCTCCACATATACATCCATGACTTTTTCTGCCACCACGAGCCTTACCGGCATCCATTCTCCGAACTTGTATGTACAGGCTGTGGAATAGCCATCTCCATAATACAGCTGCCACCCGGCCATCCCGTTATAGACAGGGGTGTATTGTGTGGCATCGGGATTGCCAGACTGGTGCGCCCGCATGTAAAATTCTTCGTGGTTGCCTTCATCCTGGATCCTGAACAGGATGCCTGCAAATTTCCTGCCTGGCTGGAACATGACCTCATATTCGATGATCCCCATCTTAAATTCGGAACCCAGTAAATGGGCCGAACCGTTTTCCAGGTACAGGCATTCCTTTCCATTCATGGTGGTGAATTCCGATTGACGGGCTTCTATTTTCCACGCTTCAGGAGTGAGTTTGGCGGAGATCGCCTCTTGGGCTTTCAGCCCGGGGAGTAGGCTGGCACAGAGCATCACTCCGGCTGCCATCGTCTTGATCGTTCGTTTCATAAGCTTGGTTCTTTGAGTAAATCAATGGATGATCACACTGCGATGATTCAGGTCGTATTGCTGGCCATCACTGAGCAGGTAGAAATCCCTGCTTCCGGAGGGCAGTGCATAGATGGTATCTCTTTCGGCCGACCAACGGGTACCATCATATATGGCCACATAGCTGTTCCCGAAAACGGAGAACCGGTTTCCTTCCACAATGATGCCCGTGTCCTCGTCCAGACCTATTCCCAACAGTTCGGGACGCTTATCCAGAATCTCGAACATATCGAACTGGCGGTTCCTGGCAAACAGGTGCTGGTCGATGGCCACATTGGTGATAAATCCCAGTCCTTCTTCATGATCGCCCATCATGATGGTGTTCTTTTGGGTATCGCCGCGGGCCAGGTAAGAACCCTGAATGGTGGCTCCAGCCGAACTGCCAGCGATGACTCCGCCCCGGTTCAAAAGCTCAAAAAGTGCTTCATGGGTCAGTGTATTCAGGTAGGAATCGGCGTGTCGCCATTGCCTGCCCCCGCTGAACCAAACTCCACGGGCCTTCCGTATGGGTTCTACAAATTCCTCGTCATTGGCTTCCTGCCGGTCCCGGGTATGGAGGACCGTCACGTTCTTGAAACCACGGTCCACAAAGCTCTTTTCAAACCTTTCCAGTTCCTCCTTGGAGAGCGGGTCGCTGGTGATCGCCGTGGGGATCACCACGATGGGTGCATCTGCACCACCCACCAGGTCCATGAATTTTTCGTAGAATATATTTGAGGCAGCCCCTCCAATGATCAGCAGGGTTCCGTTTTCCGGACCCAGGCTTTTTGACTCCGTGTTGGTAGAACCGTGAGCATGGCCGTTGACCGGCTGGGCATCCAGGCCTGAAAGAAAGGAGAGCGTCAGGGTGCTCATCAAAAGGAATATGAATCTCATTCTATGTTAGTTAAGGTATTTCAGGATTTTATCCAATGGAAAGGATTTGCCATGGCCGGGCCAGATGGTCTGGGCCCCCATATTGATGACTTTCACCCAACTCTCCTTCAGCAGGGCTATATCATTGGCATAAATGGGGAGTCTGGGTTTCCATCCAAAGGGCATTCTGTTGTGGGCCAGGCAGCCCACAAAGGCATCGCCCGAATCAAGCACCACCGAGATCGATCCATGGGTATGCCCCGGGGTATACAGGATCTCTCCGTCAATGCCGTACTCTTTCAGGGGAAGCCCCCTGTCATCAAGCACCAGGTCCACTGCGGTGGTGGGAAAGGCGACTTTGGACTTCATCAGGGGTTTAAACAGGGTTCTTGAAAGTCTCCCCCAGGGTGTGACTCCCCTGGGCCAGTGAAAAATGCCCTTTTCCAGGAAATCTTTGTCATTCCGGTGAAGGACAATTTTTGCTCCGGTGAGTTCCTTCAACTCTTTGGCCCCGCCCACATGGTCAAAATCACCGTGGGTGGGAATGATCAGCTGGATCTCGTCCGCTTGGATCTGATGCTTGTCCAACAATTCAGAAAATGATTTGGAACAACCAGGATAGCCTGCATCCACCAGGACGGCGCCCCTGTCCTTGATGATATAGCAGGTGTTGATGCCGGCCTGAAAAGGAATGATCTGTAATGGCATGGTCCAGGATTTTGTCCATCTAATTTACACAATAAACCCCATAGATCCGGGAAGAGATCCTCATTTCTTATCGCCATGGATGGTATTCCAGGCTCCCTTCCGGCTTATTCAGGAAAGGCCTTTTGCAGGCTGGCAGCTCCTCCCACCACAGGCAGGGTCAGGCTGGTGGCATCCAGATCCACCGTGAGCTCTGTTCCCGGGTGTGGCCAGAGTGTAAACTCCCGGTCGCTGGAAAAGATCATAAGCCCGATTTGTTGTCCTTTGGGGATGATCTGATCGTCGGGCTGCAGCTGAAAGGAGAGGGTGTAGAATTCACCGGGCACCAAAGCCTCACTTTCGGAGAGTGAGCTGTGATTCTGGGGATCGGCCCAGCCACGGGTGATGATGTTATCGGTAATCTTTGTCCTTCTTCCTGATTCCCAGGGCAGTGCCACCAGCCATACCGAAAGGTTGACAGCAGGCTTGCTGGCTGCCACACGGATGGTGACCTCCGGTAGTCCGGAAATATGGATGTCCTCGCTCAGTTCCGGACTTACATAGATCAGCCGGTGATTGGTAAACTCTGCCCTGGCCAGGGCAGAGCCATCAAAAGAGTAGTTGTCCACCAGGCTTTCTGTTCCCTGCTGTGGTGTTTTCGAAGTACTTAATCCACCGCGACCTGGCGCCCCCTGGGTAAGATGGAGAGTCACCGGCTCAGCTTCGGGATTGGGAAAATCCTCATAGGCAGTGGGATTTTTCGGGTCGTCGTTTTCCCTCACAATCCAGGCGCGGGCATCCTTCTCCACTCCATTATCGATCCCATGAAGGTAACGGGTAAACCAACGGTTCATCATGCTGAGAGGGGGCGGGCCTCCGTGGCCATTCTGGTGATAGTAGATCTGGGCAGGAATTCCTTTTTCCCGGGCGGCCTTGTAAATCCGGTAACTGTGTTCGGGCATTACATTCCAATCGTTGAGTCCATGCGACATAAGCAAGGCTGCTTTCATGGGGCCCATATCATTCAGGTAGTCCCTCCCTGCCCAGAAGTCATTGTAATCGCCGGTGATCCGGTCCATGCCCTCTTTCATCTCCTTGTCCCTGACCCTGGCATTGTTGTAAGCTCTCTTGGATTCATCGCCGCTGTGGATGAAGTCGTAGAGGACATCAATGTCCTCTCCCAGGTAACCGCCGGGGGACCGCACCAGCCCGTTGGATCGGTAATAATGGTAGTAGGAAGTATTGGGCGCAACGGGGATGATGGCCTCCAATCCATCCACCCCTGTGGTGGCCGCCGCCACCGGAATGGTGCCATTGTAGGAAGTGCCGGTCATTCCCACCTTGCCCGTCGACCAGTAAGCGCTTACTGTTTCATTTCCGTCGGGGGTGGTATATCCTTTCCTCCGGCCGCAGAGCCACTCGATCACCGCTTTGGGTGCCAGGGATTCGTTATCGCCCCCCACGGTAGGTGAACCTTGCGATAAACCGGTTCCGGGCGAAGAGGAATGGACGACAATGTATCCCCTGGGGACCCAGGTCCTGATTTGAGAATTGGAAATGACCGGGCGCTCTCCGCGGCGCTGGACCTCGGGGTGAATCCGTTCCCCAGCCATCTCTCCCAGTTCATGTTTTACATCCCAGAATAACCCATCCGCAAAGCCGGCTGTTCCTGCATAGTAAGGGCTCGATTCGTAGATGACCGGAAGTTTCAGGCCTTCTGTCTCTGTCTGCATTGGCCGGGTAACAGCCACATGCATCCGGTCGGGTTTCTGATCTCCGTCTGTATCAAAATCCGTCTCCACCCAAAGATCATGTCTGATCCAGTCGTCCCTGTTTTCGAAGGCCGGCACGACCTGGGCCTCCCCGTTCTCGAAAACGGGTACGGCATTTTTCTTGTCCTGGCCATGGAGGGACAGGTAGATGGCAAAGGATAAGACCAGCAGGAAGGGAAATCTGTAATGTGCTTTCATGAACAACGGTTTTTAAGATGTGGATTTTGATGGGGGTAAATATATCCAAAAACCGTTAGAACGCCACAGGCGCTTAATCCGATATCAGCACGGTGGCCGTATAGGAGTTCTGGGGATATTCCACATCTATGACCGGGTAGGGGGCCAGACCGATCAGTTCGTAACGAAGGCCCATAATGGTGGTGTCATTCTCAAGAGCGCCAAGGGTGTGAAGGACGAATTCTGAACGGCCTTCCTTTTTCTCATCCAGGGAAAATGTAACCCGGGCATAGCCTTCCCAAACACAATAAACCCCAATGGGACAGCGGCCTTCCTCAAAAGCGGTAAAGGTTAGCCTGATCCTGTTTTCAGGATTGCAGTATTCCTCTCCGAATTTCATTTCCAGGGTATCGTTGATGGAAAAGACCTGGGCATCGTATGAGTCGCAGTAGCATTTGCCGCAAAATGATTCGCATCCTGCCATGAAGGGTCCCAGGATCAGAATTATAATAGAGCCAAAGAATATGCTATGTTTCATATGTACAAGATGGAAATGATCACTGGATGGTTGCTTTATTCCACTCCGCTGAATTCTGTTCCCAGGCGGGTTTGCAGTCCGGCGATATCCGAAAAGAGCTTTTTCAGGGTGAGTGCTTCAATTTGGGTCAACTGGCCCAGCCTGATGGTATTTTCCGGGAGTTCATTTCGGGCCATGCTATAGGCCTGGGTTTTGATCCTCAGGTAGGTGATGAATTCAAAGGGTTCGCTCAGTTCCTGGAGCGCAGATGCATTAATGACGCTTCTTTTATGCAGTTTCAGGGCGCGCTCCATGCTGTTGGTCGATACAAGTTTTTCCCGGATGGCATAGAGCCGGATGAAAGAGGTCACGGGCAGAAGGATCTTTTTCATATCCAGGAGGGTGTCCGCCTGAGATTCAGCCTTCAGGTTCCCGGGCAGATTGGCCAGCACTTTCATCTTTACCACCGACTGGGCCATGTGGAAGAAAAATACCGGCTTCCCTTCCGAGCT
>CBDTYO010000023.1:0-18437 GCA_965364615.1 uncultured Bacteroidia bacterium | reverse complement strand
CAAACTCACCGAGGCTACAAGGGTAAGTGTGATCATTACCCTGAATCCCATCATCACCTTTATCACCATGGCCATTCTGAGCCACATGCAGGTGAGCTGGATCGAACCGGAATCCTTCTCGCTGCTCAGCCTGCTGGGCGCCCTGGCTGTCCTGGGCGGTGCCATCACGGTGATCTCGGCCGGGTGGAAAAGGAGCGGCTAAGCAGAAGGTACCTTCTATTCTTCCGTCTTCTTCTTCTTTTTGAACAGCCGTGAGGTAAACAGCATAAAGCAGCCAAATGCCACCATGATCAGACCGGAGAAAAGGTTGATGTTGTAGCCCAGCGACTGCTGGTACATTTCCGTATCTCCGGAGGTGACCAGCCCCAGGATGGTGAGGATCACTCCCAGCAGGGTGAACATCATTCCAATAGGTATTTTTATATCAAGTCCCATGTTGTTTCCTTTTGGTTTTTACCAGACAATAATACTGATGACAATAAAAATGACACCCACCAGAACGGCCAGGACCTCGGGCTTTTGATACCAGTATTTGGAATCATCCTGCACCCTGGGCGTGAGTGAGTAAACCAGACCTTTGAGCTCGTCGTCGGTCTTCAGCTTTTTGGTCAGCAGGGTGATCACAAAGGTCAGGATCAGTGCAGTGGAGAAGGCGTAGACCGCCGTCCAGTAATTCTGCGCCATCTCGCTGCCGTAGGTATGGACCAGGCCGAAATAGCCTCCTTTGACCCCGGATGTGGCACCTGCGGGAAGGGTGAGACCCTGGTGGATGGCCGCTGCAAGGGTTCCGCCGATCAGGCCCCAGAAAGCGGCATGTCCCGTGGTGCGTTTCCAGAACATACCCAGCAGGAAGGCCGCAAAGAGGGGTGCATTGATAAAGGCGAAGACCAGCTGGAGGAAATCCATCACATTGTTAAAGGACCTGGCCACATAAGCCGTAATGATACTCACCAGGACACCTACCACAGTGGTCCATTTACCGACCTTCAGGTAATGGTTGTCACTCTGGTTCGGCCGGATATAGCTTTGATAGATGTCGTAGGTGAATACTGTGTTGAAGGCGGATACGTTACCGGCCATGCCCGACATGAAGGAAGCCATCAGGCCCGTAAGCCCCAGCCCCAATACACCCATGGGCATGTACCTCATCAGCAATACCGGGATCACCTTGTCGTAATCGGTGACCATGGAGCCCTCCTTCAGCGGGAGTTCCAGTGTACCCACCTGGGTCAGCGCCAGTGCAATCATGCCCGGAACCACCACCAGCAGGGGCAGGAACATCTTGGGCAGGGCACCGATGAGGGGGGTCTTGCGTGCGGCCGACATGGATCCGGCAGCCATGGCGCGCTGGACCACCAGGAAGTTGGTGCACCAGTAACCGAAGCTCAGCACGAAGCCGAGGCCAAAGAATACGCCGAACCAGTTCACGCCCATCGGATTGTCTGTACTCCCGGTAAACTTCCACGAATGCAACATATTTTCGGGCAGATTGGCCTGAATGCCCTCCCATCCGCCGATCTCCTTCAGGCCAATGAATACAAGCGGGGCAAAACCAATCACAATCAGGAAGAATTGCAATACTTCGTTGTAGATGGCCGACGTCAGTCCGCCCAGGACCATGTAAACCAGTACGATCGCGGCGGAAATAAAGAGATAGACATCGAATTCCCCGATCTGCATCCCCAGGAAGTTCCAGTCGATCTCCAGGGGAATAATCACCTGTGCCAACAGGGCCAGGGCATACATGGAAATCCCGGAGGAGAAGACGGTCATAATGGCAAAAGCGAAGGCATTGAAGCCCCTGGTTTTCTCATCGAACCGGAGCTTCAGGTATTCCGGCACCGAGCGGGCCTTGGATCCGTAATAGAAAGGCATCATGAAAATGGCCAGGAAGATCATGGCCGGAATGGCACCGATCAGGAAATGGTGGATAATGATCATGCCGTACTTGGCCCCGGAAGCCGCCATGCCGATCAACTCGAGGGCTCCCAGGTTGGCCGAAATAAAGGCCAGTCCGGTGACCCATGCAGGGAGGGAGCGCCCGGCTTCCAGGAAGGCTGAAGAATCCTTCATGTACTTTTTGAGCGCCCAGCCTATTCCAAGAACAAATACAAAGTAGATCAGGATGATGGCCCAGTCGATGGTCCCCATCGAAAATGTGGTGTCCATAGGAGTAGTTGTTAGTTGGTTTTCATCTAAAGAGCTTTAAATGTAAAAACTTAAACGTCTCCTGCGCCTCTGCATACACTTATAAAAACTGAATCTAAATAAATCATATGACTTGCCTCACATTGATTTAAGTGTTAATATTACACTTAACACCCAAAACACAGTATAGTATACAAACTTCGCACACCATCGACTAGCTACTAACTATTAATTTTCTAACATGGCCGCTCTTGACTGGATCGTTTTGGGACTCTTTTGCCTTGCGCTGATTGGAGTCATATTCTGGGTATTAAGAAAAAAGGACAAGGACACCTCCGATTATTTCCTGGCTGGCAGGGATGCCACCTGGATCGCTATCGGGGCCTCCATATTCGCCTCCAACATCGGGTCCGAACACCTGGTGGGCCTGGCAGGCACCGGGGCAGAAAGCGGAATGGCTTTTGCCCACTGGGAAATGCATGGGTGGATGATCCTTCTCCTGGGCTGGCTGTTCGTGCCTTTTTATGCACGCAGCGGGGTTTTCACCATGCCAGAGTTCCTCGAAAGGAGGTACAATTCCCAATCCAGGTCCTTCCTCTCCATCATCTCACTGGTCAGCTATGTGCTCACCAAGGTGGCTGTAACCGTCTATGCCGGTGGGGTGGTATTCAAGGATGTATTCAACATTGAATACATTACCCTGTTCAATCAGCAAATTGATTTCTTCTGGGTTAGCGCCATTGGGCTGGTGGTGCTCACTGGCTTGTATACGGTATTTGGAGGCATGAAGGCAGTGCTGTATACCTCGGTGCTGCAAACGCCCATTCTGCTGGCAGGATCCATTGCCATCCTGGTGATCGGTCTCACGCAGCTGGGGGGCTGGGGGAACCTGATGGAGATTATCAGGTCCACCGATGTAACCTACCTGAACGATGCCGGTGAGGTCATCTACCGGTCCACCACCGACTCCATGGGCAGCCTGATCCGATCACCGGGCGATCCGGAGTATCCCTGGACAGGAGTGATCCTGGGATCGGCCATCATCGGTTTCTGGTACTGGTGTACCGACCAGTTCATCGTCCAGCGGGTGCTTTCGGGCCGTGACCAGAAACAGGCGCGCAGGGGGACCATTTTTGGGGCCTACCTGAAGCTGACACCTGTCTTTCTTTTCCTGATTCCCGGAATGATCGCTTTTGCCCTGAAGCAACAGGGAAGCATGGATTTTACCACCAACGATGCGGCCTTTTCCACCCTGGTGAAGGATCTTTTGCCCAAAGGGTTCACCGGGATCGTGGTGGGAGGGATCCTGGCGGCGCTGATGAGTTCACTGGCCTCTTTGTTTAACTCCTCTTCCATGCTGTTTACAGTGGATTTTTATAAAAAGTTCAAACCCCAGGCCACCGAGAAACACTATGTGCTGGTGGGCCGCATTGCCACCGTGGTGATTGTGGTCCTGGGCATACTCTGGATTCCCGTGATGAAAGGGATCGGAAAGGTGCTGTACGAGTATCTGCAGGATGTGCAGTCGCTTCTGGCTCCGGGAATTGCTGCGGTCTTCCTGCTGGGGATCCTGTCCAAGAGAACCACACCCACTGCGGGTTTTGTGGGCCTTGTGGTGGGATTCACCCTGGGGATGCTCCGGCTGGGGCTCAATGTGTATTTTGGCGACACTGTGACGGAAGGTTTTATCTACCGTTTGATCCTGGAGCCCAACTGGCTACACTATGAAATAGCCCTCTTTGTCATTGTGATCGTGCTTATGATCATCGTAAGCTTCTTCACCAAACCCATGGATCCGTCCAAGATCGAGGGACTCTATTTCGGATCAGCCACTGCGGAACAGAGGGCCGTCACCAGGGCCAGCTGGAACAAATGGGACCTGATCAATTCAGCCATTATTATAGCCTTCATCATAGCCTTTTATATTTATTTCTGGTAAATGAAATCCAATTCTATGAAGCCAGACAATAAAAATTACCCGGGGAATCCCACCTACCTTGTGGCAGTAGACTGCATCATTTTTGGCTTTGACCGGGGAGAATTGAAACTGCTCTTGCATAAGAGGCGCATAGAACCTTTTAAAGGTCAGTGGTCCCTGTTCGGGGGCTTTGTGCAGGGAAACGAAGGACTGGATGAGGCAGCCAACCGGGTCTTGTTTGAACTTACCGGACTGGGAAAAGTATACATGGAGCAATTGCAAAGCTATGGCGAAGTAGAACGGGACCCAGCAGCCAGGGTCATCTCTGTGACCTACTATGCCCTGATCCCCGCCAAAAAGTATTCCGATGCCACTGCCAACGATTATGGGGCTGCCTGGGTAAGCCTGAATGATATGCCGGCACTCATCATGGACCATAACCAGATGGTGGAGAAGGGGCTTCGGCGCCTGAAAAGAAGAGCGTCCACCCAGCCCATCGGATTTGAATTGCTGCCCCGTGAGTTCACCATGCCCCAGCTACAAGCCCTGTATGAGGCCATATATCAATGTGAACTGGATAAAAGGAATTTTCGGAAGAAAATTCTGGCCATGGATGTGTTGATCAAGCTGGATGAAAAAGACATGTCGGGTTCCAGGAAAGGAGCCTTTCTGTACCGGTTCGATCAGCATAAATACCAAAAGCTGGTGGATGGCGGGGATCACTTTACAATATAGCCTATGATGATCAAGGATTTAACAACGCTGGAAGCCTGGTTTGTGACAGGAAGTCAGCACCTGTACGGCGAAGAAACCCTGAAACAGGTGGACAGTGACTCCCGGGAGATCGCGGCAGCACTGGACCGGAGCGATGAAATCGCTGTCCGGATCGTTTTCAAACCTGTACTTACCTCGCCCGAAGCCATCCTGGCGCTTTGCCGGGAGGCCAACCACGCAGAAAATTGCATTGGGCTCATCACCTGGATGCATACTTTTTCCCCGGCCAAGATGTGGATCGGGGGACTCAAGGAGCTTTCCAAGCCCTTTATGCACTTGCACACCCAGTTTAACCGGGATATCCCCTGGGAGAGCATAGACATGGACTTCATGAACCTGAACCAGTCGGCCCACGGAGGCAGGGAGTTCGGGTTTATGGGATCCAGGATGCGCATTGAAAGAAAAGTGGTGGTGGGTCACTGGTCCGATCCGGAGGTACTTAGCAGGACCGGGTCCTGGATCCGGGCTGCTGCAGCCTGGCATGACTGGCAGGGGGGAAAGGTGGCCCGCTTTGGCGACAATATGCGTGAGGTGGCCGTGACTGAAGGAAACAAGGTGTCGGCCCAGATACAATTTGGTTTTGGAGTTTCAGGCTATGGTGTGGGCGACCTGGTGGCCCGGGTCAATGAGGTGGGCGATGCGGACATCCGGGACCTGCTCTCTGAGTATGAGGAGCGTTACCTTATGCCCGCGGGTGCCAGGGAAGGAGGGGAGCTGAGATCTTCCCTCAAAGAAGCTGCCCGGATCGAAAAGGGCATGCGCAGTTTTCTGGAGGAAGGCGGCTTCAGCGCCTTTACCACCACCTTTGAAGACCTGCACGGACTGAGCCAGCTGCCCGGATTGGCCGTGCAACGCCTGATGGACGAGGGATACGGATTTGGGGCAGAAGGGGACTGGAAGACTGCAGCCCTGGTGAGGGCCATGAAGGTGATGGCCCTTGGGCTCTCCGGAGGCACCTCTTTCATGGAGGACTATACCTATCACCTCCACCCCGATGGAATGAAAGTACTGGGAGCCCATATGCTGGAGGTCTGTCCCTCCGTGGCCAAAGGAAAATCCAGCCTTGAAGTCCATCCCCTGGGCATTGGAGGCAAGGCAGATCCAGCCCGTCTGGTATTTGATGTGGCTTCCGGTCCCGGGGTAAATGCGGCCCTGATGGACATGGGCAATCGTTTTCGCCTGCTGGTGAATCCCTGTGAGGTAGTACCGGCCGACGCCCCCCTGCCCAACCTGCCGGTGGCCAGGGTGGTCTGGCAACCCATGCCCAATCTCCCGGTGGCTGCAGGGGCCTGGATCCTGGCAGGGGGAGCGCACCATACAGGATTCAGCATGGCGGTCAACCAGGAACACCTGGAAGATTTTGCAGAAATGGCAGGGATCGAATACCTGCTCATCGACGACCGTACCACCCTCTCATCCTTCAAGAAGGAACTGCGCTGGAACGATCTCTATTACCACCTGGCCAAAGGATTGTAGAATGCTGGAGAAACTCAAGGAAAAAGTACTGATCGCCAACCTGGAGCTGGTGGAGCAGCAGCTGGTGGTATTTACCTGGGGCAATGTCAGTGAGCGGGACCCGGATACTGGTTATGTGGTCATCAAACCCTCCGGGGTCCCCTACGACCAGATGGATGCCTCCCATATGGTGGTTTTGGACGGGGAAGGAAAGCGGGTGGAAGGAAAGCTCAATCCCTCCTCGGACGCACCCACCCATCTGGAATTATACCGGAACTTTGCAGAGATCGGTGGAGTGGTACACACCCATTCCGAATGGGCCACTTCCTGGGCACAGGCAGGCAGAGCGATCCCAGCTTATGGAACCACCCATGCAGATTATTTCTTTGGAGAGGTGCCCTGCACCAGGGGACTCACCGGGGAAGAGGTGAAAAAGGAATATGAACTGAATACGGGGAAGGTCATTGTGGAAGCATTCAGGGAGCTGGACTACCGGAGCCTGCCGGGGGTGCTGGTCAAGCATCATGGACCCTTTGCCTGGGGAAAAAACGCCCTGGAGGCGGTGCATAACGCGGTGGTGCTGGAAGAAGTGGCCAAGATGGCCTTCCGCACCGAAGTGCTGGGTCAGGGAGAAGCTGTGAAGCAATTCCTGCTGGATAAGCACTACAAGCGCAAACATGGGAAAGACGCCTATTATGGCCAATCCGGGTAAATCCTCCCGGCTTTCAGAATGATTTATCTTTCAATATTCAGAATGTACATAAGACCATGACTTACACAATCGGAATAGATTATGGAACTGATTCGGTTCGTGCCCTGGTGGTGAATGCCCGGACCGGG
The DNA here is from genome assembly GCA_965364615.1 of uncultured Bacteroidia bacterium. Classification (GTDB taxonomy): domain Bacteria; phylum Bacteroidota; class Bacteroidia; order Bacteroidales. Next base: position 11,302 of record CBDTYO010000023.1, on the reverse strand, counting down.
GAAGAGCTGGGAACCGAAGTGTTTTACTATCCCCGCTGGAAAGAAGGAAAATACTGCGACCCTGCCAGGAACATGTTTCGCCAGCATCCCATGGATTACCTGGAGGGGCTGGAGGTGGCCATTGTCGGGGCCCTCAGCAATTGTCCCTCCGATGTGGCGGAAAATGTGGTGGGAATTTCGGTCGATACCACCGGGTCCACCCCGGTGGCTGTGGACCGCCAGGGAACCCCGCTGGCTCTGACCCCGGGGTTTGAAGAGAATCCCAACGCCATGTTCGTGCTCTGGAAGGACCACACGGCCCTGAAGGAGGCTGATGAGATCAATACCCTGGCCCATACCTGGGGAGGGGAGGACTACACCCAATACGAAGGGGGGATCTACAGTTCCGAATGGTTCTGGGCCAAGGTCCTGCATGTGCTTCGGGAAGATGAGGAGGTCAGGGATCAGGCCTGGTCCTGGGTGGAGCATTGCGACTGGATCCCGGCAGTGCTTGTGGGGGATACCGATCCGCTCAGCCTGAAGAGAAGCCGCTGTGCTGCCGGGCATAAGGCCATGTGGCATGAGCATTTCGGGGGTTTGCCCGATGAAGAGTTCCTGGTCAGGCTGGATCCCTTGCTGGCCGGGCTGAAGGAACGTCTCTACAGGGACACCTATGAATGCGATGTCTCCGTGGGAACGCTTTCTGAAGAATGGGCCTCCCGCCTGGGCCTGGGAAATTCCGTGCAGGTGGGAGCCGGGGCTTTTGATGCCCACCTGGGGGCCCTGGGGGCAGAAATTCAACCCTATCACCTGAGCAAGGTCATGGGGACCTCCACCTGCGATATGCTGATTGCCCCCCTGGAAGAATTCGGAGACAAACTGGTGGGCGGAATCTGCGGTCAGGTGGATGGATCCATTGTACCGGGCATGGTGGGGCTGGAAGCCGGACAATCCGCTTTTGGGGACATCTACGCCTGGTTCAGTGAGGTGCTGATGTGGCCCCTGACCCATGTGGTGGGAAAGCTCGAAGGCATTGATGAGCCTACCAAAAAACTGATGCGGGAGGAAAGTGCGGAACGAATGATAACGGAACTTAGCGCTGCTGCAGAAAAAGTGGATCCGGCTGCATCCAGCGTGCTGGCCCTGGACTGGATGAACGGACGCAGGACCCCCGATGCCAACCAGAATCTGAAAGGGGCCCTCATGGGATTGACCCTGGGTACAGATGCTCCGTCCATATTCAGGGCACTGATCGAGTCCACAGCCTATGGAGCCAGAAGCATTGTGGACCGTTTCGCGGAAGAAGGCGTGCGCATCGATGGGGTGATCGCCCTGGGTGGGGTGGCCAAGAAATCTCCACTGGTGATGCAGATCGTGGCCGATGTGTTGAACAAACCCATCAAGGTGGCCAGCTCTGAACAGGCCGTGGCCCTGGGATCGGCCATGGCAGCGGCCGTGGTCGCAGGAGTGCATTCTTCCATCCCTGAAGCACAGGCCGCCATGGGAGGTGGTTTTGAAACAGAATACCATCCCGATCCTGCCATGGTGGGAATCTATGAGGAGCTTTACCAGGGTTATAGGCGCTTCGGAGCATTTGTGGAGGGAGAGCTTGGGGAAAGCAGCACAAACAAATAGTTTGCTATATTTGTTATCCTAAGGACATGTCAGTCGTATCATGAGAAAAGGAGTATGCATAGCGGTCTTGATGTTTTCGGTTTCGTGGATGATGGGACAGACCGCGGAGGAAGAAGTAGGCAGGCTGAAACAGCAGGCCTCTGGCAGGGTGATGGAGGAATCTGCCCGCGGGGAGTCTCTTGGGTCAGAACCCGGTGAGGATACAAAGAATGCGGGTCACTGGAATTTTTCAGTGGGCACCAGCTTTTCTTACATGAAAGGATATGGATCTGGGATGATGTTCTACACGGCCCCTTCCTATACACTTTCGCTTAACGAGCGCTGGTCGGTGCATGGGGGCCTGATCGCCTCCCGCTACCAGGGTTTGAACCCTTCCATGCCCGGAGAATACCTGCTACCCAGCTCCTTTTCCAGCCTGGCGCTTTTTGCTTCGGCCAGTTATAGGATGAACGATCGGCTGGTCCTTCACGGCACAGGAATCAAGCAGCTTGTGTCTGCTCCGGTCACCCCTTTTACTCCCTATCCCATCGATGACCTTTCCTTCGGCGCCACCTACAAACTGGGCGACAACTTTACCGTTGGCGCCTCGGTGCATATGAATAATTGGAATGGCTATTCATCGCCCTGGAACGCTTCACCTTTTGCTTCTCCTTTTACACCGCCCTACCATTCACCCTGCGGCTGGTAAACATGGCCATTCTGTTTGCATCCCTGGCTCCTGTTTTCATCATTCTCTTCTACATCTATTTTCGTGACAAGTATGAAAAGGAACCGCTTCGGATGCTGATCAAGGCACTGGTGGCGGGGATTCTGATCATTCTTCCGGTGGTATTTGTGGAGCAATGGCTTTCTGCCCTGGCCCCCTATTCCAGCAAGGTGGGGGCCGCTGCCTGGCACGCCTTTGTGGTGGCAGGTTTCACCGAAGAGCTGTTCAAGTTCCTGGCCCTCTATTTGCTTGTGTGGAGGAGCCCCAGTTTTAATGAGAAGTTTGATGGCATTGTATATGCTGTTTTCGTCTCCCTGGGATTTGCAGGGGTGGAGAATGTAATGTATGTCATGGAGGGCGGCATGCAGACCGCAGCCATCAGGGCCCTGACCGCCGTACCGGCCCATGCCATTTTTGGTGTGACCATGGGCTATTACCTGGGAGTGGGACGCATGTATGAGGAGCTCAGAATGGCCTACCTGCTGAGAGCCATTGCCATCCCCGTACTGCTCCATGGGGTCTACGATTTCATATTGATGGTGGAGATTGGCTGGCTGCTCTTGCTGTTCATTCCCTATGTGGCAGTGCTCTACATCATAGGGATCAGAAAAATGAGGATCCTTTCCAACGCTTCGGTATTTAAACCCCTGGACGAACCCGGTGAATCCGAAGCCTGAATCAATATTTCAGGCTAAATTTATTATCTTTCAGGAAACCCTAATTCTGAAGCATGTACGATTCAATCATTCCCACAGCCGATTCCATACCGGTGCACTGGTTATGGTTTCAGGTGCTGCTGATCGTCACCTTTTTCATTCACATGATCCTGATGAATTTTCTCCTGGGCGGCAGTCTGCTTACGGCCTGGGACTTCTTTACCGGAAAGCTGGAAAAGAAGGCATCTGGCAGCATACCCACCCTGGTCGCCCTGACTGTCAATTTTGGCGTGCCGCCCCTACTTTTTGTACAGGTACTCTACGGCCACTTTTTCTATTCCAGCTCGGTGATGCTTGCGGTCCCCTGGATCCTGGTCATCCCGGTGCTGATCCTGGCGTATTATGGGGCCTATGTTTTTGTAAAACAAACCGATAAGGCTCCGGTGTTGTCAAAGCTTGCCCTGGTATTTACCTCACTGGGTTTGCTGGGCATTGCCTTCATGCTGGTGAATAATAACACCCTGGCTTTGCAGCCCGACCGGTGGGGCATGTATTTTCAGAACCCCGGGGGTTGGAACCTGAACCTGGGAGAACCCACCCTCTGGTCCAGGTATGCCCATTTTGTGCTGGCTGCTTTGGCCATAGGCGCCCTGGGACGTGCCATCCTGTATCGCTATTCAAAGATCGGTAAGAAGGAAAAGGACAGGCAGATCAGGCGAAACCTGAAGATCTTCGCCTGGATCACCCTCCTGCAGTTTGGGGTAGGCACCTGGTTCTGGCTTACCATGCCCGCAGATGTATGGAAGAGCTTCATGGGCGGTTCCCTGTTTGCCACAGCCATGATGGTGACCGGATGGATCGTGGCCCTGCTGATCCTGCACAGTGCTTTCACCGGCAGATTTACCGCAGCCATGATCCTGGGAGGGATTGAGGTCCTGGTGATGGTGGTGGTAAGGGATCTGGCCAGAATGGCTTACCTGAGAGAAATCTTTCATGCTTCCCAGCTTGAGAATGTGGGTGAAAGCTCCCCGCTCATCGCTTTTCTGCTGGTATTTGCGGTGGGACTTTTCGCCCTCTATTATATGATCAGTCTGATGTTCAAAGCCAAAACCCCTCAACCATGAATTATCCGGCCTGGTATCTCCCCAACCTGGGGGGAGGATTGCTGATCGCAATTATATCCATACTGCATGTGGTCATCTCCCACCTGGCAGTTGGCGGAGGACTTTTCCTGGTGCTGACCGAACGAAAAGCAATAAGGACCAACAACCCGGCATTGCTTGAATACGTGAGGAAGCACACCTGGTTTTTCCTTCTGCTGACCATGGTCTTTGGTGGCATGAGCGGGGTGGGGATCTGGTTCATCATCTCCCTGGTGAATCCCGCAGCCACTTCCAGCCTCATACATACCTTTGTGTTTGGCTGGGCCATCGAGTGGGTCTTTTTCATCGGAGAGATCGTGGCGCTGTTGATCTACCACTACCGTTTCGGAAAGATGGATCACAAACCCCACATGATCCTGGGCTGGCTGTATTTTATCTTTGCCTGGCTCAGCCTCTTTATCATCAACGGGATCCTGGGTTTCATGCTTACGCCCGGCGACTGGATGGAAACCGGCAGTTTCTGGGATGGTTTCTTCAATCCCAGCTTCCTGCCCGCCTTGATTTTCCGCACCTGCATTGCCCTGATCATAGCCGGGGTGTTCGGACTGGTCACAGGGGCCTGGCTCAAGGATGCGGATACCCGGCGGCAAGTATTCCGGCAATGTGCCCGGTGGATGTACGTACCCCTGGGGGTGCTGGTGCTCACCGGGATCTACTATACCCGGGTGATCAGTGCGGATTCCTTCCAGAACCTCTTTCATTTTAACCGGGAGAGCACTCCCTTCATTACCTTGCTGATCATCAGTTCCGTGCTTTTGTTTGGAGCCGGTTTGTTAACCCTGGTCAAATCTTCCCAGTTCCTTCAAAAGCTGGGGGCCCTGTTCCTGGTGCTCATCTGTTTCGGGTGGATGTCAGGCTTCGAGTACATGCGGGAAATCGCCCGGAAACCTTATGTGCTGTATGGACATATGTATTCCAATGGAATTTCACCGGAAGAAATGGAGGCATTGAATGCCGGGGGTTTTCTGGCCACTGCCAAATGGACAGAGATCAAGGAGGTAAATGCGGAAAATGTGATGAATGCAGGTGCGGAGATTTTCAGGCTCCAATGCATGACCTGCCATACCCTGGACGGATACAACGGGGTGAAGAACAAGTCGGACAAACTCACCGAGCGGGGACTGGAGGCCCTGCTTACGGGCATGGGAAAGGTGAACTCCTACATGCCTCCCTTTGCGGGGACCGAAGAGGAGAAAAAGGCAGTGGCCGCGTGGATCTACAATGAGATTCAGGGCAAGATGACCATTCCCGTGGGCCCCTATCCGGCCGATGAGTTTCCCCTGGAAATCCCCCCCTTCGATCCCGATACGAGCCAATATGTATTGCTGGTGTGGAACGACCTGGGGATGCATTGCATCTCCGATAATGAAAAGTACTTTTCCTTTCTGCCCCCCGCCAATACCTTCAATGCCCAGTTGTTCAAAAGGGGTCCGCGTCCCCAGCTGGTCACAGGCGGCGTGAGTATGGAATACGCTGTGGAAGAGGGATTTCGGAACCCGGAAAAGCACTCCATGTTCTGGGAATATGACACCCGGATATTTGGCGTGGATCTTCCGGAAGGGCAGGGACTGATGGGTAAAGGGGTAACGGGGACCCTGGAAAAACAGGGAGCGGTATATGCTGCTCATTTCATTCCCGTGCTGCCATATATGGACAACGGCACCTATAATCCCTATCCCATATTTACCATCACGGCCAGGGATGAGGACACAGGAGAAGTGCTGGCGGTGACCAAAGCAGTGGCTCCCACATCCACCGAGATGGGCTGCAGGAACTGCCATGAGGGCAACTGGCGCTGGAACAGTGTTTCAGGCATCGCCGATCAGACGGCCATCAATATCCTGATGGCGCATGACAAGTACAATGGGACCACCCTGCTGGAGGATGCGGAAAACGGACAACCTGCCCTGTGCCAGTCCTGTCATGCCGATCCGGCAGTGATGGCGCCAGGGAAGCCCGGCATCCTGAATTTTTCTGCTGCCATCCATGGTTTTCATGCCAATTACCTTGCCGGCATGGATCAGGATGCCTGCACCATGTGTCATCCCGGAAGAGTGGAAGGCAATACCTCTTGTTTCCGGGGAAGACACAAGGAGATCGGACTGGGATGTACCGAATGCCACGGAACCCTGGAGGATCATGCCCTGAGCTTACTGGCCCACCAAGCCGATTTGGATGCCTCTCGCAGGCTTTCCAGGGGATTGGAACCGGTTTTTGCCTATACCAAGGAGGAGATCAAGCCCCGCATGCCCTGGTTGATGGAACCCGATTGTCGCTCGTGTCACACCAATTTTTCTATATTTGAGGATGGGTTTTCAGGGACTTCCTTTAATATTTGGGCTCCTGGCTTTGAAGCGCTCTACCGGAACCGGACCGACAACCACGGGGTGATGTGCATTGCCTGTCACGGCTCTACCCATGCGGTATATGGTGCCACGAATAAATATGGTTTGCACAGAGACAATCAACAACCCTTGCAGTATCAGGGAATGGCTGGGACCATTGGAACACATGACCAATGTGCGTTATGCCACACGGTGGAAATGACCGCAAATGGCCACCACCGCAACATGGTGAACAGGGAGTTTCCGGCTGCGGTAGTAGAATAGGAGAAAAATATGGAAAAAAAAGCTTTCTGGCCAGTGCTGGCCGGACTGTTGTGGGCAGGGACCTGGATGTTTCCGGGGTGTAAACGCCAGGAGGAAGTCCATCCGGTGGGAGAATTCCTGCCCGCCACTGAAGCTTTCTGGAATGTGGTTCCCCGGACAGCCGTGCTGGAGCGGATCGGCATTGCTTTCGAGTTTACCGAGGGGCCCGCCTGGCACCCCAAAGGATACCTGGTTTTCAGTGATATACCGGGAAATACCATCTACCGGTGGACCGGTAAAAAATACTTGGTATTCCGACATCCCAGCAATGGCTCCAATGGCCTGCTTTTCCAGGCAGGGGGTGATCTGCTGGCCTGCGAACATGGGTCGCGGAGCATTACCCGGCTTTCCCCCGAAGGAAAACTGAGCACGGTGGTGGATGCCTTCCAGGGCAAGCGCCTGAACTGTCCCAACGATATGTGCAGATCCTCCCTGGGGGCCATCTATTTTACCGATCCTCCGTGGGGCTTGCCTGAACTCAATGAGGACACGGCCAAAGATCTTTCCTTCAACGGGGTATTCAGGTGGTACAAGGGGGAAACCACACTGATCGACAGCACATTGAGCTGGCCCAACGGGATTGCACTTTCGCCCGATGAAAAGTACCTCTATGTGGCCAACATGGAAATTGTCCCTGTTGATGGGGAGGATCGCTACGATGTATTCTGGATGCGATACCGGCTGAATGAGACAGGTGAGCCGGTGGGGAAAAGGGTTTTTTACAGGGCCCCTGATCCCACGCTGCCTGGCGGACCGGATGGCATGAAGGTGGATGCGCAGGGAAATCTGTTTGTGACAGGTCCTGGCGGAATCCTCGTGCTGGACAGCACCGGAACACACCTGGGAACCATTTCCGTGCCCATTCCTCCCACCAACCTGGCCTTCGGGCCCAGGGAAAAAGAAATCTATGTGACCGCACGATCGACCGTTTACAGAATCACCATGGAGAAATAAGATGCAAAAGACAGAAGACCATATCCTTGTAATTTTTGGTGCCTCGGGCGACCTGACCCGGCGGAAACTGATTCCGGCACTGGCCGAGTTGCTGAAACTGGACCTGCTGCCAGAGCATTTTGCGGTACTGGGCATCGGGAGAAGCGATTATGATGATCCATCTTACCGGGAAATGATGGCAGGGCACATCGAAGAGAATTCGGGGATACTTCCCCTCCTGCATTATCACAGCATGGACCCCTCAGATGCCGGCGCCTATGGAGGTCTGGCCCGGAGGCTGAAGCAGCTGACCAAGGAGCATCACGTGGGTCCCAACTACATCTTTTACCTGGCCACGCCGCCTTCCCTTTACGAGAGCATCCCCCAATTGCTGTGTGAGGCCGGACTGACCAATGAAGACGGGAAAGTCTGGCGGCGTTTCATCATCGAAAAGCCCTTCGGGACCGACCATGCTTCGGCCAAGGATCTGAATCAAAAACTGCTCTCCTATCTGGCGGAGCACCAGGTATACCGGATTGACCACTATCTGGGAAAGGAGACAGTACAAAATTTGCTGGTCACCCGTTTTTCCAATGGGATTTTCGAACCGCTTTGGAACAGGAATTACATTCGCCATGTGGAGATCACGGCCGCGGAGAGTCTGGGGGTGGGGTCCAGGGGCGGCTATTATGACCACAGCGGAGCCCTCAGAGACATGCTGCAAAACCACCTGCTTCAGCTCCTGGGACTGGTGGCCATGGAGCCCCCCACGGTCATCAATTCAGATGCCATACGGAACGAAGTGCTCAAGGTATTTCAATCGCTCCGCCCCATCACCGGGGATCAGGTTGGCAAGCAGGTGATCCGGGGACAATACATGGAATCACATGTACGGGGAGAGGCCATGGAGGGGTACCGCTCTGAAAAAGGGGTGCCCGGAGACAGCCGCACCGAAACTTTTGTGGCCATGGAATTGTTTGTAGATAACTGGAGGTGGGGGGGAGTGCCCTTTTACCTGCGAACCGGGAAAAGATTGCCCACCCGGGTGACAGAAATTGTGGTTCATTTCAAGCCTTCGCCCCACACCCTGTTTTGTCCGCCCGAGGGCACGACAAACCGGGGCAATGCGTTGGTGATCAGGATACAACCCGATGAAGGAATATTATTGAAATTTGGGATGAAAGAACCCGGGGCAGGTTTTAAGGTGAAGGAAGCGAACTTGGATTTTCATTACAAAGACCTGACCGATAGCTATATTCCTCAGGCCTATCAGCGATTGTTGCTCGATTGCATGCAGGGGGACAACACCCTCTATGCGCGGGGCGATGCAGTGGAAGCTGCCTGGCGCTTTGTGGATCCCATCCTGAAGGTATGGAAGGAGGATCCAGGCATTCCCCTGCAAGGGTATCCCTGCGGCACCTGGGGCCCGGAAATGGCGGACCAGTTGATTGAGGGAGAAGATTATACCTGGCGATATCCCTGTAAGAACCTGGCCGATGACGGACTTTATTGTGAATTGTGATGCATAGACAACGGAATTATATTTATCCCGATAAAGACTCCCTGGTGGCTGCCTTTGTATGTGAGTTTCAGCGTTTCCTGGGAGAGGTGTCCGCGTCCGGTAAACCCGCACACATTGCCCTTTCAGGGGGATCAACGCCACTGGCCATTTTCGGACGGCTTGCCACGGAGACCAGGCGCGAGGATTGGTCGCATATCCACTTGTACTGGGGGGACGAAAGGTGTGTGCCCTCCGAACATCCTGAGAGCAATTACGGATCTGCCTTCCGGACCCTGATCGATATCCTGGAACTCCCGCGTGAACAGGTACACCGGATCATGGGGGAGAACGATCCGGAAATTGAAGCGGGGCGCTATGGCCGGTTGCTGATGGATGGGCTTCCTGCAGGCAATGGGTTTCCTGTTTTTGACTGGATTTGGCTGGGGCTGGGCAGCGATGGGCATACGGCTTCCATATTCCCGCACCAGATCGCCCTGTGGAAATCGGATCAGCCCTGCGTGGTGGCTGCCCATCCGGAAACCGGACAACACAGGATCTCCATCACAGGAGGGGTGATCAATGCTGCCAGGCGGGTCACCTTTATTGCCACTGGAGAAGAGAAAGCCCCAGTGGTGCAGGAGATATTGATGAAGGAAGGGAATTTTATGGATTATCCTGCCTTTTATGTACATCCGGCATCAGACTATCTGGAATGGTATCTGGACAAGGATGCCACCAAGTTGCTGTAAGTTATGAGCGATATGTATACCCTGGAATATGCCAGGATGATGGATCGGGATGATCCCCTGAAGCATTTCAGGCAGCGTTTTGTGATCAGGGATCCTTCCCTGATCTACCTGGACGGCAATTCACTGGGCAGACTTCCCCAGGTGACGGCTGACCACATGGAAACAGCCATTAAGGAGCAGTGGGGTGAAAGGCTGATCAGGAGCTGGAACGAAGGCTGGTATCAGCAGTCGGCGCGCCTGGGAAAGAAAATTGCCCAGATCATCGGGGCACATCCCGATGAGGTGATCGTTTCCGATTCCACTTCGGTGAATCTGTACAAACTGGCCTACGGTGCTTTGAAGTTAAAAGAGGAGCGGAGCGAGATCCTTTCCGACGACATGAATTTCCCTTCCGATCTGTACATCCTGCAGGGACTGGTGAAACAGTTTGGGGGGAACCTGACGCTCAGGCTCCTGAAATCGCCCGATGGCATATCTTCGGACATGACCGAGTTTGTGAGGATCATCAGTCAGCGCACGGCCCTGGTGACCCTTTCCCATGTGGCCTATAAAAGTGCTTACATGTACGATATGGAGCGGGTGAGTGAGCTGGCCCATATGCATGGAGCCCTGGTGCTCTGGGACCTGAGTCATGCGGTGGGCGCAGTGCCCATCAGCCTGAACAGGGCCAATGCAGACCTGGCCATCGGTTGTACCTACAAGTATTTGAACGGCGGACCGGGCTCTCCTGCCTTCCTCTATGTAAAGAGGGAATTGCAGGAGCAAATGGAGAATCCCATCCAGGGTTGGTTTGGGGAGCAGAATCCCTTTGAATTCAAACTGAATTACCGGGAGTCCAAGGACATCCGGAAATTCCTCACCGGAACCCCGCCGGTGGTCTCCACATCGGGGCTGGAACCCTCGCTGGACATGGTATTGGAAGCCGGGATCGGTTCCCTCAGACAGAAAAGTGTGGCCCAGGGCGATTACCTGATCGCCCTGGCCAGGCAATGGCTGCTCAAGCATGGGTTCCGCATGGGATCGCCAGAATTATCTGAAAAGAGGGGCTCTCATGTGGCCCTGAAACATGCAGAAGGCTATCGCATTTGCAGGGCATTGAGCGATCCGGACAAAGGGAGCCATGTGGTCATACCCGATTTCCGTGAACCCAACAATATCCGGTTGGGAATTACCCCTTTGTACACCACTTTCGAGGAGATCTTCCTTGCCATGGCCCAGTTGAAGGAGATCATGGAAAACAAAAGCTATGAAAGCTACCCCAGCTCAAGGGCCCAGGTAACCTGAGCAGATCCTGCCAGGTGGTGGAAAAACTTGCCCGGCAGGGTGCCTGTT
>CBDTYO010000022.1:0-18439 GCA_965364615.1 uncultured Bacteroidia bacterium | reverse complement strand
GGAAACGAAATCATGGATCAGCAGGTGGGCAAATCCATCGAAGAAGCCATCGACATCGAGCTTGGCCGCTTAAACGAGATCTTCTCCACTGCAGATGCCCTGGAAGGTCTGTCAAGCTTGGGCAGAAAACGACCTGAATTTAAAGGAGCGTGATAAACTGACTCCCGAAAAAAAGCTGTTCATTCAAAATTGGAAGCTGCTTCCCCTGATCTATGAAGCGTATCGGAAAGTGCTCTCAGGGCAGGGCCTGGCCTACCAGGGCATGCAATACCGGGAGATTGCCGAAAGGATCGCTCACGGAGAGATGGAGGCTGCCTGGGAGGGAAGAACCATAGTGGCTGGATTCAATGCACTCAACCGTTGCGAGAAACGGATATTCGCCTGGTTAAAGATCCAGGGAGCCGAGTTCTACTGGGATTTTGATGCACATTATGTGGACGACCCTCAAAGTGAAGCGGGCAGATTCATAAGGGAGAACCTGAGGCAGTTTCCGCCTGCTGCTGACCTGGAAGATTTCAAGGGGCTGGGCCAGGAAAAGGAGGTAAGGATCTTTGAACTTCCCACGGATGTGCTTCAGGCCAAAACGGTCCACCGGATCCTGGAAGGGAGGCAGGGGGATATATCCGGGGAATGCACAGATATGGCTGTGGTGCTTTGTGATGAGGAACTGCTGCTTCCCGTTCTGATGTCCCTTCCTGAAAACACCGAGGAGATCAATGTGACCATGGGTTATCCCATGAAAAACACACCGGTCTTTGGTTTTACCGAAGCATTGCTTCGCCTGCACCATCATGCCAGAACCCTTTCAGATGGGGGGAAATCATTCTATCATAAAGATGTATTGGCCATCCTGCTCCATCCCTACTTCAGGAAGATCGCCGGCCACTCATCCACCGAACTTACCGGCAGGATCCTTTCAGAAAACCTGATCATGGTGGAGCAGAAGATGTTTACTGGGGAGCTGGAGCTCAGGATCTTTCGCCAGGTGGACGGAGCTTCCGGACTGCTAGAATACCTTCGGGAAGTTTTTACTTACATCCTTGAAGGGCTGGCGAACCTGGAAGAACAGATGCAAAAAGCGCTGGACCGTGAGTTTATTTTCCGCCTGCTGATCCATATAAACAAACTGGATCAGTTGCTGGTAAAAAGACCCTCTGTTTCGGCAAGCATGGTGGAAAGCCTGCTGAGAAAATCCCTGTCTGGCCTGAGAATCCCCTTTGAAGGGGAGCCGCTTTCAGGATTGCAGGTGATGGGTATTCTGGAAACGAGGTTGCTCGATTTCAGGCATGTGGTCTTGCTCTCCATGAACGAGGAGGTCATGCCTGCTGCCCACGGGGCGTCTTCCAATGTTCCCTATTCCCTGCGCCTGGCTTTCCAGATGCCTGCCCGGGAAGACATGGACGCCATCTATGCTTACTACTTCTACCGGCTGATGCAAAGGGCCGAAAGGATTGACCTTTTATACAACAGCGGATCGGAGGGAGTGAAATCCGGCGAAATGAGCAGATACCTTTACCAGCTGATATTTGAAAGAGGCACCCCCCTGATCAGGCCAGGACTGGAGGTGAAGACCAGGGAAATCCCCCCTGTGCTGGTGGAACACACTTCGGAGGTAGCCTCGAAGCTGGAGGTTTACCTGGCGGACCAGGAGGAGGGAAGGTACCTGTCGCCCACAGCCATCAATACCTACATCGATTGTTCGCTGAAATTCTATCTCCGCTACCTGGCGGGCATTGGCGAGTCCGATGAAGTGGAGGAGGAGATCGGGGCTGCGGGTTTTGGCACGGTGGTCCACGATGCCCTGCAGGTCCTATATGGCCAGATTGCCCAAAGAAATCAGCAGAAGATTCCCAGGGAAGAGCTTTTGATCCTAGGCCGTTCCGACCAGGCAGAAAATGTGCTTCGGGATACATTTATCCAACATCACTTCCGCGGGCAAAGGGGAGGTAAGCTGGAAGGCAGGAACATCATTTTGTTCCAGGTCATGCTGCGCTACCTGATGAAAATAATCCAAATAGATCTGAAGCTGGCTCCCTTCACGCTGGTTTCGGTGGAAAACCGCTATGCAAGGAAGATGTCCCTGGAAAATGCGGAAGGAAATAAGACGGTGCTTCTGGGAGGTAAAATCGACCGGATAGACAGGGCAGGGGAGGTACTACGGGTCATCGATTATAAAACCGGTAGTGCAAGGCAGGAGTTTCCCTCTGTGGATTCGCTGTTTGACAGGGCTCAGCGGAACCGGAATGGAGCAGCCATGCAAACCCTACTGTATGCATGGCTGGCAGCCGATGACCATCCGGGCGAGCAGATATTGCCCGGACTCTATGTCATGAAGGCCTTGTTTGAGGAAGATTTCGATCCTGCACTTCTGTTGAACAGCGGGGGACGGAAGGCCAGGATTGAACAATTCGGAGAGGTTGAGGATGAGTTTCTTACCCATCTTAAGGAGGTGCTTCAGCGTATATTTGATCCCGGAGTCCCTTTTTCACAGCGAGACCATGACCAGAAATGCAGCTACTGTGATTTTGCAGAGCTCTGCAGCAGGAATTCCATTGATTGATATTTCTTATCTTAGTATGCAAAGCCCTGCTATGATCCCGGTACACTCCTCTTACAAGGCCGAAATTAAAAATCTCAAATTTGAAACGGAGGGCGGGACCAGATTTCCTTCCACGGCTTTGATTCATTTCCAGGTGGAAGGGCGGGTCAAGCCTGTGGTCGAATTGATGGGTTTCCTGGGTGAAAGGGAGATCTATAAGGCCATAGACCGGGGAGAGGAGCTGAATCTGGATCAATGCTACATCAATAAGTTCTCCCTTCGCGACTATCGCTTGACGAGGAACCTGGAAGAAAGCGAGGCGGTTGTGCTGAAAGGTTTTACAGCCAGGAACTCCCTGTTCGGAGGTGATGCCCATCTGGATTTTTCCCATGCAGTATTTGAGGGAGAGGAATTCAGTCTCGAGGACGCCTGGGTAAACAGGGGAGATGTCATTTTTGAGTCAGCACACTTCAAGACAGCACAAATTAGCTTTCATAACACGCATTTCCCGGAGGGCCACTTCAATTTTAAGAATGTGATGATCGATTCGGCAGCACTGAGCTTCAAGAATTGCTGCTTCGGGAAGGGCACCAAAGATTTTCAATACACCCGCTTTGGATCCGGAGCGCTTTCATTTATCAATGCAGATTTTCATGATGGCGATGTGAACTTCATCAACACCCATTTTGGAAGCAACCATACTTCCTTCAAGGTGGCGCGGTTCGGAACCGGTAAAGTTGACTTTCATTTTGCTGCCTTTGGGGAGGGCAATACCAGTTTTGAGAGATGCGAATTTGGCCAGGGTCGTGTGGATTTCAGGACCGTTGAATTCGGCACCGGCAGGGTAAATTTCAACCGCTCGGTCTTTGGGGAAGGGGAGGTGGTATTTGACGAAAGTGAAATGGATGGCGGCAAATTCAGCTTCAAAAGGGTGGTTCTGGGACCCGGCGCTTTCAGTTTTGAAGACGCGATGTTTGAACATGTGGATGTAAGTTTTGAGCGCACCCACTTTGGCCAGGACAAGGTGAGCTTTTATCGTTCGTGGTTTCGGACCCTGAACCTGCGATTTTGCCACTTAGATGGCTTTGTGGACCTGAGGCTGCGAAAAAGCCTGAGTATAGACCTGAGCAATACCATTGTCCGGGATATCATGGATCTGAATTCCCATGAATTTTTGCAGGAGGTGCACACATTGTACATGGGAGGCATGCGTTTGATTGGTCGCATCTACATCGACTGGAGCAGGAACCGGGTTCCCGGCCTCATCAATTCCCAATCAGAGAGCAGCCACCTTGTAAGGGCTGAACAATTCAGGATCCTGAAGGAGAATTTCAAAAATCTTGGCCTCTATAACTCAGAGGATAAGGCCTATGTGGAGTTCAAGAGGAATGAATCGCGGTCTCATCTCATGGAATCGATGAATCAGAATCGCTGGAAAGGAATCTACAAATACCCCATGTATTGGTTCAAGGAGCTCCTCTTTGATAAGGCCGGACTTTATGCCACCAGTCCGGTCAGGGTTATGATCACCATGCTGGCCAGCTTTGTGTTTTTTAGCCTGATTTACCTGCTGCTCCTTTGGCAGACCTCTGCGGATATTGTGGCTTCGGTGGATGATCAGCTCTCCATGGTGGCAAGGTCTTTTTACCACAGTGCCATCACCTTTCTTACCATAGGTTACGGAGATCATTATCCCTATGGACTGATTCGATGGGTTTCTGCCATGGAAGGTTTCCTGGGACTCTTCCTGATGTCCTATTTCACGGTGGCTTTTGTGCGGAAGATACTAAGGTAGTTTAATCCAGGTCCTTTCCTTCCAGCAGATCGGGTCGCAATCTTCGGGTCCGTTCCAGGGCTTGCTCATGCTTCCATTCTTCGATTTTGGCCGCATGACCCGATAATAGAATGTCCGGCACCTTCCAGCCCTGGTACTCGGCCGGCCGGGTATAAACTGGTGGAGCCAGTAATCCATCCTGGAAGGAATCGGTCAGGGCAGAGGTTTCATCTGAAATGGCACCGGGTAGCAGCCTGGTAACACTGTCAACAATCACGGCTGCAGCCAGTTCCCCTCCCGTGAGAACATAGTCCCCAATGGAGAACTCCTTGGTAATCAGATGGTCCCTTATCCTCTGGTCAACCCCTTTATAATGTCCGCACAGGATGATGAGGTTGCCTGCAAGGGCCAGGCGATTGGCTTCATGCTGGTCGTACTTCATCCCGTCCGGGGAAGTGTAGATTACTTCATCATAGTCCCTTTCTGATCTCAGATGCGAGATGGCTCTTTGAATGGGTTCTATGGTCATGACCATGCCCGCATCTCCTCCAAAGGCATAATCATCCACCCTTCTGTGCTTGTCCAGGGAGAATTCCCTGAGATCATGGACGTGGATCTCTACAAGTCCTTTCTCGCTGGCTCTCTTGACGATGGAGTGGTTCAAAGGTCCCTCAAGCAGCTGGGGAAGAACCGTAATTATATCGATCCGCATAGCCTTGTGATATGCCGCTAAGATAGGACAGTTTTTTTGTGAAAAAGTGCCCAATTCATGAAAAATGACTAATTTGTATGGTCTAGCGCGCTACAAATCCTCTACCTGTTATGAAAAATAATGATGAAATTGATCCTCTGAAAGAAAAGATACCCGACGAACAGCAGCCAGAAAAAAAGCAAAAAGACCCGCTTCAGGAGGAAAAACAAAGCCCACAGGAAGAACCCTTCAAGGAGACTGCACCAAGCGCTCCTTCCGGATCCAAAGTATCTGAACTTAAGCCCGCTGACAACGATTCCGACTCCACCTTAGAAGACAACTCTCCAAAAGAACCGGAGCCTGAGCCCAGTGCCAAGGAGCCTGAACCCAAGGCCAATGAACCTGAGCCCAAGGCCAAGCCTGTGGCCAAAGAGGCCGAGCCCAAGCCCAAGGCCAAGGCGGATGAATCCCGGCTCCCTGCAGAGCAATTGGTGGATGATAACGAAGAACGGGAGCGAAACGATTCCTATGATGTTGATGATGATGATGTGGATCTCCATGATCAGGAAGATCAGGATGAGTCGGCCAATTATGCTTTGCTAAGCAAGGAAGATCTGGTGAAAATACTGAGCGAAAAGCTGGACAATCCCGGGAAAGGAAATATCCGAAAAGAGGTGGAGGAGATCAAAAGGGTCTTTTACGAGAAGGTGGAGGCCGTGGTGGAAGAAAAGAAAAAACATTTTCTGGATGAAGGCGGGAACCTGGAAGATTTCAAACCCGTTGAAGAGCCCGTGGAAGCAGAAATGAAAGAACTGCTGCAGAAGTACAGGGGACTGAAAGCTGAATTTACCAGGCAGCTGGAAAAAACAAAACAGGAAAACCTGCAGAAGAAGCAGGAGATCCTGGAGGAGTTCCGTCTTATGATGGAGGGCCAGGATACATTTGAGCATACGTTCAGAAGGTTCAAGGAATTGCAGAAGCAGTGGTTTGCGGCAGGTGTGGTTCCTCATCAGAACCTGAAGGATCTTTGGGATTCGTACAACTATTTTGTAGATAAATTCAACGACTATGTCCGGATCAACAGGGATTTGAGGGCCCTGGATCTGAAGAAAAATCTGGAGATGAAGATCCAGTTATGTGAACGGTGGAGGGAGATCGGGCCTGTGCCCCGTGAAAACAGAGATGAGATATGGGACAGGTTCAAACAGGCTACCTCGTTGATCAACAAGAAACACCAGGAGTATCATTCCAGACTGAAGGAGTCCCTTCATGAGAACCTGGAGAGAAAAACTGAGCTTTGCCTTAGGGTAGAGGACATTGCTTCCAAAAATTACGAAACGCACGGTGCATGGTCCGACAAAACCAATCAGGTGCTTGAGATTCAGAAGACCTGGAAAACCATTGGCTATGCTCCGAAAAAGGATAACAACGCCATCTATGCACGTTTTCGTAAGGCCTGTGATCTTTTCTTTGGAAATAAGGCGAGGTTTTATGCATCGGCCTATGAGGAGCAAAAGGAAAACCTGAAAAGAAAAACCGAGATTGCCGAAAAGGCCGAAGCCCTGAGCAGCAGTGAGGATTGGAAGCAGACAACCAACGAATTGATCCAGCTGCAGAAGCTTTGGAAAGAGATCGGGCCGGTACCCCGAAGGGATTCTGATAAACTCTGGAGGCGGTTCAGGTCTGCCTGCGATACCTTTTTTCATAATAAATCCAAGTATTATGAAAACATTGATTCATCCTTCGAGGATAATCTGAAGGCCAAAGAAAATGTGGTGGCGGAAATGGAAGCCTTTGAAGTTTCCGGAAAACGCAAGAAGGACATTGAGGCCTTGAATGATTTCCACTCCAGGTTTGATGCCATTGGATTTGTTCCATCCGATAAAAAAGACTGGATCAAAGATCAATTTCGATTGGCACAGGACAAACTGTTGGAAAAGATTGGCTTGGATGAATCTGAAATGAGCCTTTTCAAGTTCCGCTTTAGGATTGCAGGTATGTTGCATTCACCCAGGGCTGATATGAAACTTAATTTCGAACGTGATAAACTGGTGAACAAGCTGCAGCAATTGCGGAACGACATGGGAGTTTGGGAGAACAACATTGGATTCTTCAAGCAGTCTGACAGTTCTGAGGAGACCATCCAGGGATTTCAGGAGAAGATCGATGCTGCCCATGAGAGGATCAGGGTTCTGGAAGAAAAGATCAGAATCCTGGATGACATGGAAAATGAAAATTAATTTTACTTTTACCTCGAATTTAAATCTGATTCAGTTTGGGCCGCACTAAGTATGTTTTTGTTACAGGAGGAGTAACCTCCTCCCTGGGGAAAGGCATTATTTCAGCTTCTCTGGGAAGGCTTTTAAAAGCCCGGGGATACAGGGTAACCATCCAAAAGCTTGATCCCTACATCAATGTGGATCCTGGCACCCTCAATCCCTATGAACACGGTGAGTGCTATGTGACTGATGATGGGGCAGAAACCGATCTTGATCTGGGACACTACGAGCGCTTTCTGGATATCCAGACCTCCCAGGCCAACAATGTGACCACTGGCCGCATATATCAATCTGTGATCAACAAGGAGCGTAGGGGCGATTACCTGGGAAAAACGGTGCAGGTGATTCCCCATATCACCGATGAGATCAAAAGAAGGATTACCCTGCTGGGTAAAAGGGGGGAATATGATATCATCATCACCGAAATCGGTGGAACCGTGGGTGACATTGAATCCCTACCTTACATCGAGGCTGTGCGACAGCTGCGGTGGGATCTTGGGGTGGAGAATACTGCATTTGTTCACCTCACCCTGGTACCTTATCTGTCTGCCTCAGGTGAGCTGAAGACAAAACCTACCCAGCATTCAGTAAAAGTATTGTTGGAGAACGGAATTCAGCCAGATGTGCTTGTACTGCGTGCCGAGCACGAACTGGATAAGGTCCTGAGAAAGAAGGTGGCGCTTTTCTGTAACGTGGAACTTGAGGCCGTGATCCAGTCCATTGATGTTTCTACCATATACGAGGTGCCATTGTTGATGAGGACTGAAGGTCTCGATGTGATGGTGCTCAAAAAGCTCAAGATGGAGGCCAAAGATTCTCCCGATCTCAAGGATTGGAAGAGGTTTGTGGACCGCCTGAAGAGTTCGGATAAAGAAATCAGAATAGCCCTGGTGGGCAAGTACGTGGAATTGTATGATTCCTATAAATCCATCATTGAGTCTCTCACTCATGCAGGGGCCATCAACAAGGTAAGGGTGCAAGTGGATTGCATCCATTCGGAGGCGGTAAACGCAAGCAATGTCTCAGAGAAACTGAAGGACTACCATGGGATCCTGGTAGCACCGGGTTTCGGGGATCGCGGCATAGAAGGGAAAATAGCCACTGTTACCTTTGCCCGTGAAAACAAGGTCCCTTTTCTGGGGATCTGCCTGGGCCTGCAGTGTGCAGTCATTGAGTTTGCCAGGAATGTACTGGGGTATGAAGATGCCCACTCCACGGAGATGAACAATTATACCAAACACCCGGTCATTGACCTGATGGAGGAGCAGAAAGGCGTGACTGAGAAGGGGGGGACCATGCGGCTGGGCGGATACGCTTGTTCATTGAAAAAGGGCTCGAAAGTGCAGGAGGCTTACCAGGCAGATATGGTTCGCGAACGCCACCGCCACCGCTATGAGTTTAACAATGATTATCTGGATGCTTACGAGGAGCACGGGATGATCTCCACTGGAATCAATCCCGAGAGCGGACTGGTGGAAATCATGGAACAGGAAGGACATCCCTGGTTTGTGGGTACTCAGTTCCACCCTGAATACAGAAGTACCGCGCTGAATCCCCATCCGCTGTTTGTTGCTTTTATCAAAGCAACCATCCAAAACGGGCATTAGAGAAGGGCCCGTCTGAACCAGGGATCCCTCTAAGCATTTTGGCCTGCCCGGTGGTTATTCACCGAAAACTCGCGGATTTTACTGGATTTTCCATTGATATACAGGCTAAACCATTACTTTTGTGCCTGAAAATAATCGGATAAAATGGATAGGAATACAATCATAGGTCTGGCAATTATCGGACTACTCCTGGTGGGCTATAGCATATTCACCAAACCTGCCCGGGAGGCCCAGATGGCTGAGCGGCAGCGGCTCGACTCCATTGCCCGTGCCCAGCAGATCAGAGACATGGCAGCCGCACAGTACCAGGATACTGTGCAGCCTTCTGCAGGGACGGAAGCGCAGACTGGCATGGATTCGGTCCATGCCAGGCGGCTGGACGAGGAACTGGGCGATTTTGCCAGGAGCGCCACCGGAACAGAGGACAAGGTCGTTCTTGAGAATGAGCAATTGAAGCTTACCTTTTCCACCCTGGGAGGGCGGCCTTACACCGCCAGGCTCAAGGAATTTCAAACCCACGATTCTTTGCCCCTTAATTTGTTCGACGGAGACTCCACCATCTTTGCCCTCCAATTTTTTGCCGATAACCGGTCCATAAATACCGGCGAGCTTTACTTTGATCCCACCATTACCAAAGCCACCGACGATGAGGGCCGAACCTTCCAGCAGCTGGTGATGAAAATGGATATCTCCGAGTCTTCCTTCATTTCCTACACATATAGGCTTTATGACGGCGACTACATGCTTGACTTTGATATGCGGCTCAAAGGCCTGGACCGTTACCGCACCGACAGGATGGAATTCAAATTTGATTTCTACGCTCCCTCTCAGGAGAAAGGATTTCAGAATGAAGGCATGTATACCACGCTATATTATAAATACCAAGGAGGCGATGTGGAGAATTTCAAATCCAGGTCCAAGAAGGAGATTGAAGAGGTCACCGAGACCACACGAATTCGATGGATCGCCTTTAGTCACCAGTTCTTTTCCACCATTCTGATAGCCGACGAATACTTTTCAGGGGCCTATATGTACCAGCATCGGTTCAGTGAACCCGGCAAATATATCCGTCAGTACCATGCTGCCATTGACATGCCTTTTGACCGGACCAGCGACCAGGAAATCGGGATGCAACTCTATTTGGGACCCAATAAGTTTACTGAGCTGAAGGATTATGGAGACGACCTGGAACTGGAGAGTGTGGTGACCGTGGGTGGATCCATGATCCGCTGGATCAATGCCTTCGTGGTGATCCCCATCTTCAACTGGCTCGATAACTATTTCACCAATTTCGGGATCATCATCCTCTTGCTTACGTTAATCATCAAAACGGCCCTGTTCCCGCTTACCTACCGCTCATTTAAATCCCAGGCGGTGATGCGGCTGCTGAAACCCCAGGTGGATGAGATTGCTGAGAGGTATCCCAAGAAGGAGGATGCCATGAAGAAGCAGCAGGCCACCATGGACCTCTATAAAAAGGCCGGGGCCAATCCCATGGGAGGTTGCCTGCCCATGTTGCTTCAGTTCCCGATACTCTATGCCATGTTCAGGTTCTTTCCCACTTCCATTGAGCTTCGGCAGGAGGGATTCCTGTGGGCACATGACCTGTCCACCTATGACTCCATTCTTGACCTGCCCTTCAATATACCCATGTACGGCGATCATGTGAGCCTTTTTACCCTGCTGATGACAGTGACCACCATGATATCCATGCGCTGGAACAACCAGGCATCTGCAGGCAGCAGCCAGATGCCGGGCATGAAGACCATGATGTATATCATGCCGGTGATGTTCATGTTCATCCTGAACAATTTTTCAGCCGGACTGACCTATTACTACTTTCTGGCCAATCTGATCACCATTGGGCAGAACCTGGTGTTCAAAAGGTTCATAGACGAAGAAAAGATCATGAAGAAACTGAACGCCAAGAAAAATCAGCCAGCCAAAAAATCAAAGTTTGCACAACGACTGGAAGCCTTGCAAAAACAGCAGCAACAGTCAGCCAGCGGAAAGAAGGCCCTTCCCAAGAAGAAGAGTCGATAGGATTTTTCATGGTACGTTTCTGGGCTCAATCCTGACCGAGGGTGAGGGCTGACATTTTCAGGGCGGTTACTGCAGCTTCATCTCCCTTGTTGCCGTGTTTGCCCCCTGCGCGGTCCAAAGCCTGTTGTTGGTCCTCTGTGGTCAAGACTCCGAAAATAAAGGGGATATCATAATCCAGATTCAGCTCCGTGATGCCAAAGGTAACACCCTGGCAGATGTAATCGAAGTGCCGGGTCTCGCCCTGAATTACGCATCCCAGGCAAATCACTGCATTGGGGTTGAATTGTTCTGCAAGTACACGGGCTCCGAAAGGAAGTTCAAAACTCCCGGGAACGGTCAGAATCTGGATATTTTCCTGCTTCACCCCGTGTTTGCGAAGCGTGGACAGGGTTCCGTCAAGTAGGGCTCCAGTAATCTCCTGGTTCCATTCCGATACCACGATGCCAAATTTCATAGACGACCCGTCTGGAATATGCGCAGGATCGTGGTTAGAGAGGTTCTTCAGGGAGGAAGCCATGGGCCAGGTTCAGAAAGGACCTACAGAGATTGTTTGGATTCTACCCTGCCGATGTATTTCTTGATCTCATTGCCTTCAGGAGAGGTGGGGTAATTGGACTCAATGGCCCGGTAGGTTTCAAGGGCCATGTCAAGCTCTCCCAGTTCTTCGTAGACAATGCCCAGCTTTTTCAGCATGATGGGGGTGGAAAATGTATTTTCGAATTTATCGATCCCGGTTTTGTAGGCAGCGACTGCCTGATCTAGCTCTCCCAGTTCCACGAATGCATCACCCAGGGTGCTGTATTTGGCAGCGCCCACCAGGAGGTCCTTGGTTTTAAACTTGCTCAGGTATTCTATGGCTGTTTCATGATCTCCAAGCTGGTGGTAACAAATGCCTGCATAGTATTTTGAAATCTTGGCAGCTTTGCTCATCCCGTAGTCGTCCATCACATTCAGGAACCCGGGATAGGTCCCGTATCCGTTCAGGGCAAGGTTGAAGGAGTCAATTTCAAAAAAGCGTTCTGCATAGTACATATCTGCGGCTGCCTCCTCATTGAGGGGTTTCAGGTAGTACCTGTTACCGCCGATCACCACCAGGAGCACAAGGATAAGTCCTCCAAGGATATAGGTAAGTGTTTTCTGGTTATCCTCGATGAACTGTTCGGAACGGGTCAAGGCTTGTTCAATTCCTTCCAGACTCTTATCTCCTTGCTTCACATTCTTTTTCTTCGCCATCACTGTAATTTTGTTGGTTCTCAAAAACTTCCGCAAAAGTAATCCTTTTTTGGAAATTTGAGGCGCGATGCCGCAAAAAATGGCATTTTTATGAGTCTAGGGTCTATCAGGTATCCAGACTGCCGAAGACCTTTTTCAACAGGGGTGTGACACGGGCAGAAACATTCTCCCGGATGCGTTTCTCTTCATCCTGCACTTTCAGAAAAACACCGTCCAGTGCCCTGGTGGTAAGATATGCATCCAGGTCTGTGTTCACCGGTTCAAATCCAGCCAATCTCCCAGCTATGGAGGAGGCAAACGCGTTCCATTTACCTGTCAGCGCATCCCAGGATTCTTTGGCCGAGATCCCGGCGAGAATATCTTTTTCGGTGGATTGTCTGATTTTTGGCAGAAACAGAAGGTAAAGATCCTCATAGGAGGTTCGGATAAGATACTCAGTGGCTGCGTTATCCGCTCCCCGAAGGATCCCGAAGGCATCCTGGATGGTCATCTGCTTGATGGAGGAGATGAAAATGGGGGCCACTTCCTTGGCGGCATCCTCAGCTGCCCGGTTGATGCTGAGGATCACATCTTCCACCAGCTTGTCTCCGCCAGGGATCTTTCCCAGGTTATCTACAATGACTGAAGCTTCTTCTGGCAAAAGAATTTTCACCAGTGCATCGCCGTAATAGCCGTTAACAGCCGATAGAACGGAGGATGCATTATTTGAACCCCTGACCAATGCTTCTTTCAATCCTTCAGCCACTTCGGCCTCGGTGAGGGGAACATCCACGGGTACTGATTGCATCAGGGAACTTAGTTCGGCACATCCGCTTAGGAAGAACAGCGGGAAAGCCATGATCAATAATTGTCTTTTTATCAATTGTTTAGCCTTTTATAGTGTTCAGATAAAGATAAGTGAAATTTACCAGATTGCTTTGTGTAAAAATTGTAATTTTGTGTATGCATCTGAAATCACTCTCCCTGGTCAACTTCAAGAATTATGAGCAGGTCGACATACCTTTCTCCGAAAAGATCAATTGTTTCGTTGGGGAAAATGGGGTGGGAAAGACCAACATCCTGGATGCTGTGCACTACCTTTCGCTTTGCAAAAGCAACCTGAATCCTGTGGATACCCAGAATATCCGCTATGAACAGGATTTCTGCGTGGTGCAGGGAGTCTTTGAGCGGAAGGGCAAAGAGGAAAATATTTATTGTGGCATCAGAAAACAGAAGAAAAAGCAGTTCAAACGGAATCAGAAGGATTACAAGAAACTATCAGAGCACATTGGCCTGATCCCCCTGGTCATGATCTCGCCGGCCGATTCCTTGCTGATCAATGGAGGAAGCGAAGAGCGCAGGAAATTTATGAATGGGGTCATTGCACAGTATAGCCGGGTGTACCTCGACAACCTGATTCAGTATAACAGGGCACTTAACCAACGGAATCGCCTGCTGAAGGATTTTGCCGTCTCACATACCTTTGACAGTGAGATGCTGGAGGTCTGGGATGAACAGCTGGTGCGTTACGGAGAGCCCATCTATGAGGAGAGGAGGCGGTTTGTGGATGATTTATTGCCAGTATTCAATGATTTTCACACACACGTTTCCGGCATGAGGGAAAAGGTCAAACTGACCTATGAATCCCAGTTGAACCACTCAATGTTCATGGAGGGAGTTCAATCCTCCCGGGAGAAAGACCGGATTATCCAGTATTCCACCTTTGGCATTCACAAAGACGACCTGGGCATGACTCTTGGCGGACACAGCATGAAGAAAAGCGGATCGCAAGGCCAGCAAAAAACCTTCCTGGTCGCATTGAAACTAGCTGAATTTGAGTTTATCCGCAAACTCACTCAGATCCCTCCCATCCTGTTGTTGGATGATATCTTTGATAAATTTGATGCGCGCAGGGTAAAGCAAATCATCAGCCTGGTAGCTGAGAACCAATTCGGCCAGATCTTTATCACAGATACCAACGAAAAGCGCCTTTTGGGGATCCTGGAAGAGATCCCCGCAGATCATCGGGTATATAAAATTGATCAAGGGGGTACCCTGGACGAAATGGAAGCCTGATTATGGAAAGAAAAGACTTTAAAAAGATCGATACCCTCCTTCACCAGTTTGTCAAGGCCAACGGTTTAGAAAGAGGGCTGGCCGAGTACCGGCTGATGAAATCGTGGAAGGATCTTCTGGGGATCACCGTGGCCAAAAAAACCAAATCACTCAGGATAAAAAACAAAAAGCTTTACGTCACCCTGCACTCCTCGGTGGTCCGCAACGAACTGAGCCTGATGAAGGATTCCCTGATTCCAAAACTCAATGAAGCTGCGGGAATGGATGTGATTGATGATGTGGTCCTCCGTTGATCATAGGCCTCAGAAACGTTGCAGGCCTGAAAAGAAAAAGGAAGCTTCGAAAGCCGCATTCTCATCGGAGTCCGAACCATGCACCGCATTTTCCTGCATGCTTTTGGCAAATTCTTTCCGGATGGTGCCTTCTTCAGCCTTGGCAGGGTCTGTGTTTCCAATAAGCTTGCGGTAATCTGCCACGGCGTTCTCTTTTTTCAGAACGGCCACCACAATGGGGCCTGAGGTCATGAACTCCACCAGGTCCCTGTAAAAGGGTCTTTCTTTGTGGACTTCATAGAATCGCTCTGCCTCGCCCCGGGTTAGCCAGAGCATTCTCATGGCAGAAATCTTGAATCCTGCGTGATGGATTTTGTTTAGAATGGGTCCGATGTGTCCAGCGGACACAGAATAGGGTTTAATAATCGTAAACGTAAAGTTTCCAGCCATAGATCTCGATTTTAGTAATGCATATTAACAAATAAATTCCGGCTTTGTTAGGCACCTTCAATATTTTTTAACTTTGCAATCCAAATCATTGTGCCACATATGGTCGAAGCAGGGAACGTAAAAACAATGAAAGAGTGGATCTCCTCATCCAGCAGGGTGGCCATACTTACCCATTCCAATCCGGATGGAGATGCCATTGGTTCCAGCCTGGCAATGGCCCTGGCGCTGAGTCAGCGTGGTATTGATGCACAGGTGATCATCCCTGACGGACTGCCCGATTTTCTCAGGTGGCTCCCGGGCATCGAGCGATCCACCACATTCGCCTATAAAAAGGAGAAAGCAATCGAAATCATGGAGGGTGCCGATCTGATTTTTTGCCTTGATTTTAATGCTCCAAAGCGGGTGGGTCCTGTCGAAGAATACCTTACCAAATCGAAGGCCCGCAAAGTACTGATAGATCATCATCAGGATCCCAGGCAATTTACAGATATGGCCATTACGGAGACCTGGAGGGGTTCCGTGGGGGAGATGATTTACCTCCTGCTGAAAGAATTATTTGAAGAGCAGGTGCTGAACAAGGAGATTGCCACCTGTCTCTATGTGGCCATTATGACAGACACGGGAAATTTCAGCTACGCCAGCAGCTATCCGGAGATATTTCATATCGTGGGAGATTTGATGAAATATGATTTGGACAAGGATATGATCTTTTCCCAGGTGTATGATGCTTTTACCGAAGACCGCTTGAGATTGCAGGGATATTGCATGCAGGAGAAGATGGTGGTAATCCCTGAGTACTTCACTGCCTATATCAGCCTCAGCGATGAAGAGCTGAAGAAATTCAATCACCGGAAGGGCGACACCGAAGGCTTTGTAAACATCCCTTTTGCCATAAAGGGGATCAGGTTCACTGCGTTGTTTGTGGAGAAAAAGGACAGGATCAAGGTCTCCTTCCGTTCAAGGGGGATTTTTCCTGTAAACCAGATCGCTGCAGAACATTATCATGGAGGCGGACATGTCAATGCAGCCGGTGGGGACTCCTTTGTATCCATGGACGATACCCTGTCAACATTTGAATCCCTCCTTTCCCGCTATGCCAAAATGCTCAAAGATGGGTAGAATGATTTCCATGGCAGCCTTATTGAACCTGGCCTGGATCCTGACTGGGTGTGATCCGCCGGTTCAGGAGATGCGGGACATAGATCCTGATCCGGTCCCGGAAAAGTTTGTCAAAGCCAATCAGTACATGTACCAGAGGCACCAGGACCACATCTCCGCATTCGTAGAAAGAACTGGCTGGCAGGCTGTAACTACCCCTTCCGGATTGTGGGTGGTGGTGGAAAAAGAAGGGGATGGACCACCCATTGAAGAGAATAGCAGGGTAAGTTTTGCTTTTGAATCCACCCTGCTGGATGGTAGCCCTTGTTACAGTGCCAGTGCCCAAAATCCCAAAGTGATTGTGGTAGGCAAGGGTGGCGTGGAGTCCGGCGTGGAGCAGGGGATCAAGAAACTTTCAGAAGGTGCGGAAGCCATATTTCTTATCCCTCCCCATCTGGGTCATGGAAATTTCGGAGATCGTGAAAAAATTCCGGGCAACTCAGTGATCATTTATAGAATTCAGATACTGGAAGTGGATTAAGGTCAGGAATATTTTTAATTTTGCACAATATTTCCACATCCCAAAGGTTTGAGGCTATAAGCAAGTTTGTAACAATGAGATTACTTACCATGAACATACAAAGAATCCTATACTATTCACTGGCTGTTTTTGCGGCATCAGCAATTATGGCTGCCTGTACGCAGGATACAGAAAGTCAGGAAGCCATGGAGCAGGAGTTGCGTTTTTTCAACATTTACATGTCGGCCAATTATCCCGGTGCCGAGCCCCAACCCAGTGGTTTGTATTTCCTGGAGAACACTCCGGGTTCCGGTGACATGCCCGAAGCCGAAGACTGGGTGCTGGTCAACCATGTGGCATATACCATTCCGGACAATGTGGTGTATGAGACTTATATCGAGAGTGTGGCCAGGGATATCAGGCAATATGATGAATCAGCCATGTATGGACCTTATAAAATGTACAACGGGACCAACGTCCCGGGCCTGAACGAAGGACTGAGCATGATGCGCGAAGGAGGGAAGGCCACCATGTTGTTTACCAGCGAGCTGGGTTTCGGCTCGAAAAACAGCGGAAGCGTGGGTGCCTACCGATCGCTGAAATATGAAGTGGAGCTGCTGGAAGTGATTGGAGGCATGGAGGAGATTGATGCCTACGAACAGGCCAGGATTGACAACTATCTGGATACTGTGGCCCAATACGATACCGTATACGACGCGAGTACTGAAAAGGCCATCAGCTACATCCTTGATGTGACAACCGACGGACCCCTGGTGGGTTTGGATTCTGCCATTTCTGTGAGCTATAAGGGATACCTGATGGATGGAAGGATTTTTGATGAGAGAACGGCCGAGGATCCCTGGATTTTTAAGCCAAACACTGTGGAATGGGCTGCACGATGGGATCTTGTGCTGACACGCTTGCACGAGGGTGAAAAAGTAAGAATGATTTTTCCGTATCAACTGGGCTATGGTGAGGTGGGCGAGTATACCAACAGGGGAAATGTAAAGATCCCTCCCTTCGAGACCCTCATCTTTGATCTGGAGGTCCTCAGCGTCGAGGCAGAACTGGTCGTTGACGATGATCCCGGTCCGGACTTTTGATCCGGAACCTTTCAGCAGAGCATGTCCAGGGTTCCAATGCAGTAAATCCCTTTATGTTCCCAAAAGAAATATGACCGGCCTTTTATGAAGGGCCGGTTTTTTTCTTTTCCATTCGGCCACAGTACGGGCTTGGATAAACTCAGAGTCCAGGGTGATATCGGCAGCGATGCAAAGCCGGGTGGAAGGATGGCAATGTTCCAGGATATCCGACAACAGGGCATCATTCCTGTAGGGAGCTTCCATGAACACTTGTGTTTCATTTTTACGAAGGGCCAGCTGTTCAATTTCCCGGATCTTACTGACCCGGTCTGTTCGTTGAATGGGCAGGTAACCATGAAAGCAAAAGGACTGACCATTGAGTCCGGAAGCCATCAGTGAAAGAAGGATGGAGGAAGGTCCAGTGAGGGGGACCACCCTGATCCCCTTGTCATGGGCCATCCTGACCACGGCTGCGCCTGGATCGGCCACTCCGGGCACTCCTGCTTCTGAGATGATGGCGGTATCTTTCCCGGCTTTCGCTTGTTCCAGAAAGGAAGGGATCAATTCTGGAGGAGTGTGCTTGTTCAATTCATGAAAGGTGATTCGGTCGATTTCCCGCTCTTTGTTGAGGATTTTCAGATAACGACGGGCGTTTCGGAGGTCCTCCACAATAAACACATCAATGGCATTGACCACCTGTGCAATTCTGGAAGGGATGGTGGCTGAGGTATCTGGATTTCCAAGGGTGTTGGGCACCAGGTAGAGGGTTCCTTTCATGGGATCCGTGTAAGAATGA
>CBDTYO010000021.1:0-18740 GCA_965364615.1 uncultured Bacteroidia bacterium | reverse complement strand
ACCAGGTCATTCACAAAGGAAGGGGAGGTGGTGCTGAGGATGGGCCAGGATTTCAGTGCATGGAAATCGTAAGGAGTAGCCAGGTTAAAACCAATTTGACTGCTGCGTGCTGAAAGAAAATAATTCGAGATGGAATCCAGGGTTCCGGGCCTGAAGCTGCCAAAGGGAATCGACATGGAGAGGGTTGTTTGGTCAAATCGCTCGTCGAGCAGCATGACTGACTCGGAAAGCACCCTGGAAAGCGAATCATGATCGCCCGTTTCGGAGAGCAATCCCAGGTTGGAATGGTTCGAACTGTGGGATCCGATCTCATGTCCCCTTTCCTTGTATTCCTTTACCAGGCCGGTGGGGGCAATCTCACCGTCATAGCTAAGCGTGGTGTCCGTAAAAATATAAAAGGTGCCCAGGAGCCCGGCAGCTTCCAGTTCAGATCCCCCGTGTTCAAAGGCTCCCTGATAGCCATCGTCAAAGGTAAAGGATATGGCACCCTGTTTATCCCCCTTCCACACAGCCGCACTCACCATGGGGGGGAAGGTAAAATTCCCCGCCACCACCGACGCAATGCCGGTCATTTCCAGACTTACCGGATCTGTGATAAAAGCAGCTTCCGGGGGTGCAAAGGAGGTGAGTTGACTCTCCAGGACCAGGATCTCCTGGCTTCCACCGGAGCGGTCGTAAAACACGGCCAGATCGCTTGCTCCATCTCCTGAAAAATTCCCGGAAGCAGCCTGGACCAGAGCGTCCAGATCCAGTTCAGACACCGGAGCACTGTAGTATCCCACAGGGGAGAGTTGTCCGGAAGCCGATCCCCCGAATACAGTCACTTGGGTTTGCAACCCCGATGGATCATTCATCCATACCGCCAGGTCGGAATAGGAGTCGCTGTTGTAATCACCCGCCATGGCAAACTTCATGTCCGAGAAGTCATAGGCTGCTTTGGTGGCATCATAGGCTACCGGCAAAAGCGCAAAGCTTTCTCCGTCGGACTCAAACAGGAATATGCTCTGCCTGGTTTCAGGCGCTGTTCCAAAGTAATTGTAAAAGACGGCGATATCTGGCAGTCCGTTGCCATTATAATCCCCCGGGCAGGCAAATTTTATGGCTGTGAAATTAAAATCGTTCCTTGTGCAGCTGTACCAGGATACGGCCTCAGAAAACTCCGCGCCATCCGATTCAAGCAGATAGAGGTTCAGCTGATCCGAGGAGGGATCATTGTAAAACAAGGCGATATCTGAAAACCCATCCATGTTGAAATCAGCGGCCGCGGTAAAATTGACATGGTCAAAACTCAGGCCGGTATCCAGCACCGAAAACCAGCTTCCAGAGGGGATCAAACCTTCCCGGTGGGAGCCACTGATCCACACCACAGACTTGGTGAATTCCGGATTCAAATTGGGAGCATAAGTCAGATCATCGAAAAGGGCAAGTTCATCCACCCCGTCTCCGTTAAAATCACCGGCTACCGTCAAAAGTGGATGATTTTCAGCCAGATCTGCAGTTCGGGCGCGGAAAGCATCCACCATCTGGAACTCGGTGGCATCCTTTTCAAACGCAAGCAGGGACACCGTTTCATCGGCACGGGGATAGAAGGCCACCAGATCTGTCCATTGCGCAGCCAGTGCTGCAGGGAATAGCAGACATATACACAGCCAATGGACTGACTTAAGTAGTTTCACCTTTTGCATTCAAGATATGCCAACAAAGCTAAAAAGAAACTGTTGATATGCTTCCATGGTTTGCTGCGATTTCATATACCCCTTGAATGAGACCTGGAGAGTTGCTACATTCGTTGCATGGCGAAAGCATGCCAGATCATTAAAAATGCAGTCATGAAGAAGACCGTTCTCTTCACCTGGGTTGCCTTGCTGGCCATGATGGCCCGGGGGCAGACCTACGAAAGCACCTGGGCATCGCTCGATTCCAGGCCCATTCCTGCCTGGTTTGAAGATGCAAAATTCGGTATTTTTATCCACTGGGGGGTTTATTCAGTGCCCGCCTGGCGAAAGCTGGAACCCGGACTCTACGCTTCCTATGCAGAATGGTATTATGCCAGGGTCATGTACAATCCCGAAAATGGGGGAGAGGAGTTCCATCATAAAAACTACGGACCGGCTTTTGAATACCGCCGGTTTGCCCCCATGTTCAAAGCAGAGCTGTTCGAACCGGAGTTTTGGGCCAGGCTGTTTGAAAGAGCAGGTGCCAAATATGTGGTCCTTACTTCCAAGCACCACGATGGTTATTGCCTGTGGCCCACCGGGAGTCCCTATAAAAAAGGATGGAACTCCATGGATGTGGGTCCCAGAAGGGACCTGGTGGGAGATCTGACACAGGCTGTCAGGGCCCGGGGACTGAAAATGGGACTCTATTACTCGAACATCGAATGGGAAAGCAGCTGGACCCATCGCACCGAAAGCGGGTATTACCTTCCTTTGGAGATCGTTGAGAAGTACAGGATCCCGGAAGATAAATACGTGGAGCACATGAATTCTCAGATGAAGGAATTGGTGGAAACCTACAGGCCCTCCCTCATTTTTGCCGATGGAGGAGAATGGGACGGCAGCGAGGAATACTGGAAGACCAAGGATTTCCTGGCGTGGCTATACAATGATTCCCCAGTCAAGGACGAAGTGGTGGTCAATGACCGCTTTGCCAGGAACATGCCAGGCCATCATGGCGACTACTATTCCAGTGAATACCAGGACATGAAAGATGCTGCAGCGGACCATCCCTGGGAAGAAAGCCGCGGCATAGGAGGTTCCTATGGCTTCAACCGGGCCGAGAATATCGACGACTACAACACTTCGGAAGAACTTATCCATGAATTGATCGATATTGTAAGCCGGGGAGGGAACCTGCTGCTCAATGTGGGCCCTGCGGCCGATGGCCGGATCCCCGTGATCATGCAGCAAAGGCTTGTGGATATGGGCAAGTGGCTGGAGGTCAACGGCGATGCCATATACAATACCCGGAAAAGGAAGGTTTCCAGCCAGTTGCATGGGGAACAAAGGCTGTATTTCACAACCAAAGCGGGCCATATATTCTGCTTGTTCGATCAGTGGAGCGATGAGATCACCATTGATCTGCTGGATGGGGAGGAGGTGACGGAGGTTGAACTTCTGGGCTGGAAGGGAGAGATTGCATGGCAATCCAATGGCCGGAGCCTGGTTTTGCAATTGCCCGGGATGGGACCGGATGAACTTCCGTGCCTGCATGCATGGACCCTGAAGATAGCCACCAAATAGTTATCTGGTTCGCCTTCGGCGGAATAGGTTCCGGAGGGGTTTCTTCTCCTTCAGTTTTTTGAAAGGCTTGAACTCAAAGGGCTTTTTCTCCCTGTAGTCCTCACACTTCAGCTGGCTTCTGGTCGTTTCTGAGATCAAAAAGGTATCTTTCTGCGTGCCTCGCCAGGTTTCATCTGCCAGGGTTCTTTGCATAAAACCGGCCCAGATGGGCAGGGCAGAATAGGCCCCCTGTCCATACTGTATGGTTTGAAAACGAACATTTTGCAGATCTCCTCCCACCCAGGCCCCGGCCACCAGGCCCGGGGTAAATCCGATGAACCAGCCATCTGTATAGTTCTGGGTAGTTCCGGTCTTGCCTGCCATGTCGGCAGGTATTCCATAGGCATTCCGCAAAGCACTGGCAGTGCCATGGTTGATCACCCCCCTGAGCATTTCGATCATGATTTCCGCATTTTCAGTACTGCAGATGGCCCTGCCATCCGTTGAATAATCAGCTTCTTCCAGTACCTGCCCATTCCTGTCCTCGCTCCTCTGTACATACAGGGGGTTTCTGGCCACTCCCAGATTGGCCATGGCCTGGTAGGCGCCCACCATTTCAAACAAGGAAACCTCTCCGCTTCCCAGGGCCAGGGAAGGAACTGCAGGAAGAGTTGAGGTAATTCCTGCTTTTTCACTCATAATCAATACACTGTCGATGCTCACGCGCATCAAAAGGTCCACACTCACCGTATTGACCGAGTGCACCAGGGCGCCTTTCATGGAATAGTAGCCGCCGTATTTCGAATCTGCATTTCTGGGGGTCCAATCCTCATAATCTTCATAGACCACGCTGTCATTGGCATAATAGTCGCACGGGGAGATCCCCTGTTCCAGGGCAGTCAGATACACCAGGGGTTTAAAAGTGGATCCGGCCTGCCGTTTGGCCAAAACATGATCGTATTTAAAATACTCATGGTTAATGCCTCCTACCCAGGCCCTGATTTCGGCAGTGCTCACATCCATGGCCAGGAAACCTGCCTGCAGGAGTCCCAGGTAATGCTTGATGGAATCAAGGGCGTTGTAGTTCCTTTCCTGCCTGCCCTCCCAGGTAAATACTTCCATATTCCGCCTGGGCTCGGAAGCCATTCCGGGTCGATGCTCTCCATCGAAATTGATCAGCAATTGCTTTTCTGCCAGCCCTTCCCACAGATCCTCACCCTTCCACTGCTTCTCAAATACCTCCTGCAGGTGCTTCATGTGCACCTGCATGGCTTCTTCGGCATATTGCTGAAGCCGGCTGTCGATGGTGGTATATACCTTGAGACCATCCGTGTAGAGATTGTAAGGTTCGGCCTCGTTCTTGTAATGCTCCTTGCACCAGGCTTCCAGTTCGCGCCTGAGAAACTCCCTGAAATAGGGAGCAATGCCGGCGTTATGGGGCAGGGGATGGTAATCTGCCTCCAGGGGCAGAACCTGCAGGGAATCGGCATCGGAGGTTTCCAGATAGCCGTATTTGTCCATCTGCCTCAGAACCACATTGCGGCGTTCCAATGCCCTTTCCGGATGGTTTACAGGATTATAGAGGCGTGTCGCCTTGAGCATGCCCACCAGTGCAGCGGACTCCTCCAATGGCAGATCTTTTGGATCGCAGTTAAAATAACGCCTGGAGGCCGCTTTGATCCCAAAGGTATTCTCTCCGAAGGAGACTGTACTCAGGTACATCTCGAGGATTTCCTGCTTGGAATAGACCTTTTCCATCCTTACTGCGGTAATCATTTCCTTCACCTTGTTGACCGGCATGGTCAATATACCGTGACTTTCGCGGGGATATAAATTTTTAACCAGCTGCTGGGTCAGGGTGCTGCCGCCACCGGAACCCTCCTGCCTGAGCAACAGGCTTTTGAACAAGACCCTGAAAAGGCTCCGGGTGTCGATCCCCCGATGGCTGAAAAAGCGTGCATCCTCGGTGGCAATGAGGGCATTTTTGATGTCTTCCGGAATCTCCGAGGGTTCCAGGAATTGCCGGTTTTCAATGTAGTAGGTCCCCATCAATGCGCCATCGGCCGAATACACCTCGGTGGCCATGGGATTTTGTATTCCCTTTAATTCCTGATAGCCAGGTAAAGCGCCGAAGGTGCCAGCACGCACCAGCACCACAAATGCAAAGTGGACCAGTACAAGGGCTGCCAGAATCATCAGGAGCATTTTAACCACTTTCCAGGGCCTGATATGCTTAGTCGGTTTTTGCATCACCATAAAAACTCACTTTCAGCGGTATTAGTATATGTCATTTGTGAACTTACCAACACCTGTCATGGTGACTGGGCTCACCCTGCTGATGAATGGCGCTGTATGTTTCTGAGCCAATAATAGATGGGGATGCCTACTGCAATGAGTCCAATGGCAATGGATGATTCTACCGGTCTTTCCAGGAAGGCAAATATCAGAATGACTGTGGAGCTCAGGATAAAAAAGGCAGGCAGAAGCGGATAACCCGGAACCTTCAGGACCGTTTGTTTTGTAATACGCAGCTTGAAAACCCCTATGACTGCCAGTATGGGAAAGATGCCCAGGGAAAAACTCAGCAAGGTGATGATCTGATCGAAAGTACCGGAAACCACATATATAATGGCCAGGCCGCTCTGCATCAAAATGGAGATCCCGGGTACCTTTGAGCGGTTTAATTTGCCGGCCAGCCCGAAGAAATGACCCGACTGGGCCATGGCATAATAGACCCGGGGGCCTATGATGGTCAGCACGCTGATGGCAGATAAGAGGATCACCGCTATAAACAGGGAGAACAACTGATCCATGGACCGGTTGAAAAGATTGTTGGCGGTCAGCCCCCCAATGGATATAACCCCCTTCATCTCCAGGGGAGGTACGGCATATACATAAAGGATATTGAGCAAAAGGTAAAGGACGGTGACTGTAAAAGTACCTGAGATCAGTGACCTGGGAATATTCTTCACCGGATTCTGCACTTCAGCACCCACATAGGTGGATGCGTTCCATCCACTGTAAGCAAACATGATCCACATCAGGGCCAGTCCGCTTGTTTTCAGACTGGCACCGGCAAATCCTTCTCCCTTCTGAATCCGGAAATGCTCCAAGCTGCCTTCCCCAAAGGCAAATCCTGCGATCAGTAAAATCAGGATCAGGCCCAGTTTCAGTACCGTCAGCACATTCTGGACCTTCGATCCCGAACTGATGCCCAGGTAATGTATCAGGGTAAATACCAGGATGAGTCCAATGGCAATGGCCTTTTTTACCAGCTCCACCTGCGGAGGCAGGATATCCTCCGGCAGGGTCCTGATCAGGTACTCGCTGAACGCCAGCGAAGAAGCTGCCACGGGGGCCGAGAAACCCACCAGGAAGGAGACCCATCCGCTCAGAAATCCCGCAAGGGGCGAGAAGAGCCTGGTCAGAAAAGCATAGTCTCCGCCGGCCTGGGGAAATTTGGCTCCCAGTTCCCCGTAACTGAGTGCTCCGCTCAAAGCAATGGCTCCTCCGACGATCCAAAGCAGAAGCAGCAATAAGGGATCGTGCAGCTGGGCAAGCAATAAGCCCGAAGTGGTGAAGATCCCAGCACCGATCATATCCCCGATGACAATATTGGTCAGGGAGAAAAGCTTCAGCTTTCTGGGTAATTCAGCTTCCGGCATCGATCATGCACTATTCAGCGATCTTGTAGGAGATCAATACCCCTCCGCCTGCTGAGTTCAAGGTGCTTTCATAATTGTCCAGACTGCGCACGTAGTCCAGGTAGTCCTGGTTTTGTCCCCTGCGTCCACCCCGGCCATCACGGATGTTGTGGGTGGTATAACAACCTCCCACCTTCAGCTTGGGATCCACATCCATGAAATAATTCTTATACCAGTATTTGTCGGCATCGCTGAAGACAAAATCAAAGGGACCTTCCAGTTCCTTGACCAGGACATGGGCATCGGCCAGGCGCGCATCGATATACTCAGAAAGGCCTGCCTTTTTGAAATTCTCCACCGCCTCTTTATGCCTGGATTCATCAATATCAATGGTAATCAGTTTCCCTCCTGTTTTGCTCAGGGCCCAGGCGATGTAAATGCCTGAATGACCCGTGGAGGTACCAATTTCAAGGGCACTTTTGTAATTGCCCTTGATTATCAGATCATAGAGCAATTTCCCATCCTGGGTGGGTACGTTCATATCGTACCATTGCCTGGATTTACTCGCCAGGAAGGCCTCCACTTTTTGATCAAGCTCAGGATTTTCCCTGAGAGTCTGGGCCTTTACCTCTTGGGCAACAATGGCTGTGGCTGCCAACAGCAAAACAATTGAACCAATACGCATGTTTCTTTTCATATCTGTTGATTATGTGGGACAAGAATCTCTAGCTATTGCATGATTCCATTGATGTTATGACCTGTTTTTTTTACCAGGGTTTAATCGCGGGATACGAATTTCCAGTGTTTTGAAAGAACACCTTCGGCACCGTAAACAGGATCATTCACGGGGAGGGGAACACGGGCAATATTTTCATCGGCCCCGGGCCGTTCCCCTGATTTCCCATAGTTCATGTCCCAGCTGGTGCCCTGGGGATAGGCTCCCACTACCCTGAAATCATGGCTGGACCAGAGGTTTTTATGGGCCAGACCAGCGGGCAGGATCAACACATCCCCGGCACTTGCAGCCAGCTTCAACCCTTCCTCCCCTCCGAATTGCACCCTCAATGAACCCGAGTAGATCCCAAGAACTTCATGGGCTGTGCTGTGGTAATGGTGGAAGGGGTACAGGCCATTTCTCCAGCTGCTTACCCAGTCATGCATTGAAAAGGTCTTCTCGATGAGTCCCGGGTCCGGCGTTCCCTGGAAAGAAAATGCGCCCTGGTAAACCACCAGGGGCAGATCCCCGTTGTTGGGAAAAGGGGCATTTTCTTTTATCAGGTGGATCTGCACCCCGGGCTGTTCATTGATATCCTTGAGCATCATTTCCGGGCCTATACGAAATCAGGACAGTTTCTCCTTAAAAAATTCAATGGTTCTTTTCCACGCCAGTTCAGCCGCCTCCTTATCGTACCTGGGGGTGGAATCATTGTGAAAGCCATGATTTACATCAGGGTATACATATGCTTTGTATTCCTTTTTGTTTTTCTTCAAAGCTTCTTCATAGGCCGGCCAGCCTTCATTGACCCGGGTATCCAGTCCGGCGTAGTGCAGCAGGAGGGGAGCTTTGATCTGCGGAACTGATTCGGCAGGGGGCTGTCCTCCGTAAAAGGGCACCGACGCCGCCAAATCCGGAATTCTGACCGCCATCATGTTGGAGATCCATCCTCCGAAGCAAAATCCAACCACTCCCACTTTTCCAGTGCAATTGGGACTGGTCTTGAGGTATTCAAAAGCCGCAATGAAGTCTTCAAGCATTTCGTCCCGGTCACGCTGACGTTGCAGGTCCCTGCCATCATCATCATTGCCGGGATATCCGCCCAGGGGAGTCAGCGCATCAGGGGCCAGGGAAACAAAACCAGCCAATGCGGCCCTTCGTCCTACGTCTTCAATGTGTGGATTCAGCCCCCGGTTCTCATGTACCACAACAATCCCGGGCAGTTTGTCACTGGCACCTTTCGGCATGGAAAGCAAACCCTTGATTTCACCCCCTCCCTTGGGAGACTTGTAGGTGATGTACTTTGACTCAAGACGGGGATCGTCGGGCTGGATCTGAAGGGTTTCCTGGTACTTGGGCATGATAAAACTCATCAGGGAAGAGACGGTGATCCCTCCGATGGCATAGGCAGACAGTTTGTTCATAAACTGCCTTCGGTCTATGCGGTTGTGTGCATAATCGTCATACAGGTCAAAAACCTCCTGACTGATTTCTTCTTTTTTGATTTCTTTCATGGTATATGACTATTTGGGTGAATTTGAAGTTTCTCATCTACAGTTCATGAAGCGGAGGTACCCTGAGTGCATCCACATCCCAGCCTGCAAGTGTGGCCCCTGCCAGGTAGGCACTTTCAAGAAAATCGAGGACCATCCCTCGCGGATCATCCTGCGCAAAAACATCCTGGTATTTTAAAATGGCCATGGGACTTCCGTTGGCATCCATCCAGAATGCACCCTCGGGCTGGAGCGGCTTGGCATCCAACCCCGGGGGTGAGGGCGCGGCATAGGCATAATAGGCAGGTTCTTGCAGGTTGTCGTCACCGGCCCAAAATCCAAAGCTGATTACTTCATGGGAATAGGCATCCTTTTCCAGTATGCTGGCTTTGGCATCCACGGGAGGAGCTGCTTTGCCGGAAAATCGTGTCACTGCCAGATCCAAATGATGCCAGTACAGGTGCACCGGGCAGGTCTTGCCATAAAATCTTCCACTGAATTCTTTAAACACGCCATCATTCCATAACATCATCTGCCAGAAAGCATGAATGGAATCCCAGTCATAGTGATGATACTCGGTGATCTCATCAAAAGCCTGATCGATTCCCATGTCAAATGGCTTATTCACAAAGCTGACCTTTACGCCCCATTCCTGCAGAATGTCCATGATATCGCGGAAAAACTCACTGACCGCATACCCGTCCTTCAGAGGGATCTCCCTCACTTGCCCTTTGCTGTTTTCCAGCCGGACTGCTCTTTCATGGACATTCAGCTCTATTTCAAAGGCATGGATTCCATCCCCCAAAGGGATCGGATGGGTGGCAAATCCCTTGGCGGACACATACTGCGTGATATACCACCAATGGTTTTTCCTGGGAGTGGCTTTCAGTCTTATTTTCCCTATGATCTGGAGGATCAGGTGCAGGGTGATCCTGGTCTTTGTCCAGGAAGAGTAGGGGAGGAAAGGCAAATTCATGCGCTGAGATTTAAGTTGTGCTGTAGGACAGGGTCCAAAGTCGTGTGTCAGGAATATAAACAAACCATAAGTGGATTTAGTTGAGTAAATAATCATTAAATTGTATGGTTCATGGGCAAGACCCCCATCATTTTCACATGTCACACATAAATACCGTACATCATGCTTAACAGAAAAACCGCCGGAACCATGCTAATAATTGCCTTCTCGGGCATCATGCTTATGGCACAGGAAAGAGAAATCCCGCCCCTTACCCTGGACAAGCAATCAGATCATGTATTCCAGATCCTGGGAGGAAGTGGCTCCAACGGAGGGGTCATTGTCGGAGAAAATGCCGCATTGGTCATCGATGCCAAAATGAGTGAAGAGTCTGTCAGACAGACCATCGAAGCCATTCAGGCTGTGACTGACAAGCCCATCAAATACCTGGTGAATACCCACAGCGACGGGGATCATATCATGGGAAACCGTTTTTTTCCCCCTTCCGTGACCTTCATTGCCCATGAAAACTGCCGCGATGATTTCTTCAAGGAAAACTTTGGCCGTGCATCAGACTGGGGAGAACCCCAATTCTATCCCTTCACACCTTCCGTCACTTTCAAAGAAAAACTAAATATCTGGTTGGGAAATGACCTTGTCGAATTGCATTATTTTGGGGTGGGCCACACCACCGGCGATATCGTAGTCTATTTCCCAGAAGATAAAATCGCTTTTCTGGGTGATCAGTATTTCAATACCCGGCCACAGCTGATCCATGCCCAGAAAAGCGGCAATTCCTTTGAACATGTAAAAACCTTAAGCAAGATGCTGGAAACACTGGATGCTGAGATCTTCTTGAGCGGGCACAGTGAGCCAGCAGGACGGGAAGATATTCAAAAGCATATTCAGTCCATGGTACAAAGACAGGCGAAGGTCAAAATGCTCATCGGTGAGGGTAAATCATTGGAAAATACCCTGGAAGAGTTTGATCAGAACGAAGCCAGGCTGGTGACCGCCATTTATGATGAAATCAAAGCACACAAGCCGAGCCAATCCACCGCTGATCCCTATTAACCCACTTTCAAAGTGGCCATGCCTTTGGCTCCAGAATAATACCTGCCCGAGCAGTTCTATCATTTAGAATTCCTCTCCGCCGCCATCATCTGACCTGTTGCCCCGGTTGCTTTGTTTGAAGTTATTGAGGCGATAACTGGCCGTCAGTGAAATGACGGGTGCACGGGTGGATCTGCTGTAGTAATTGTAAAAGTCCGCATCCTGGGTAATGGATACGCGATCCATGGTGGAGAACACGTCGCGGACCTGCAGGACCAGGGACAAAGTTTTGTCCAGAAAATCACTACGCACCGCCGCATTGAAGGAATAGTAACCTTTGTCCTGACCCTGGGTGGTCACGGTGGCACTGTTGTAGTTGCCATCGAATTGGACCCGGACCCTGTCGCCAATGTTGAAGGTATTATTCATCCTGGTACCCCAGTTAAAGGAACGATAGTTGGTGCCGGACCCATTGCCGTCACTTTCAATGCGGTAATTGTAAAGATCCGCCATGAAATTAAGTTCCCACCAGGGAAACAGCGAGATATTGTAAAGCGCTTCCATGCCCAG
Source organism: uncultured Bacteroidia bacterium (assembly GCA_965364615.1). GTDB lineage: Bacteria > Bacteroidota > Bacteroidia > Bacteroidales. The sequence continues at coordinate 7,089 of CBDTYO010000021.1, read as the reverse complement.
GGAATAATCGGTACCCACGTTGTTGAAGGTCTGCAGAAGAATCCCTTCCTCATAGACTTCACGGGTTCTTTCCACCTTGTTGTTCTTGATCCTGTAATAAGCTTCCAATGAAAGCTGTGACTTCTCGCGGGAATGGATGAAGCCCAGTTCCATGGCATCTATATATTCGGGCAGCAGTGCAGGATTTCCCCTGCGAACATTGTACATATCGGTCCAGGTGATAAAGGGCTCCAGGTACCATCCCCTGGGCCTGTCGATGCGTCTTGAATAAGAAGCCATCAGCTGGTTCTCCCCCGGCAACTGGTAGGAGAGGTGAAGGGTGGGGAAGAAGTCGTACCGTTCCATGGTATATTCTTCCAGGCTTTCAGCAGCTGAAATGATTCTGTCGGTATATTCGCCCCTCAATCCAGCCTGGTAACCCAGGTTTCCGCTTTCTCCCTTGAAGATGCCATAGACGGCATAGATGTTCCTTGAATAATTGGTGTTATTGCTCTTTTCGGGCTGAAGCACATAATCCTGATCATCCAGGTCATAAATAAACAGTTCGGTGGCATCATCACTGGTTCCGCTTCTCAGCTGAAAGCCAGCTTCCAGCCCATGCTTTTCGCCGATGGGCCTGGTATAGTCCAGCTTGACTTCCAGCTCCCTGGAGGGACCTCTTTCCGTGGTTTTTGTACCCTGGTTCACGGTTCCGTTTTCATCCATCAGCAGGTTCTCGGAAAATTCGTCGCCCTTTCGGAAACGCTGGTTGAATTGCAGCATCAGTTCATGATCCTTTTGTTCGAATTTATGCAGAAAACTTCCTGTCAGATTGTAGTACAATGCTCCCCGTCCGGATTCATTCATACTGAGTTCACGGGTCTCAAAGTCGTAGGGATCCCGGTAGGTCAGATAATCAAGCTGAGAGTTGTTGAGACCGTTATATTCACCTGCCCGTATGCCCAGGGAGAAGTTGTTCCTGGGGGAAATATCCCAATCCAGTCCCATCCGCAATCCTCCGCCGCTCCTCAGGCTTTCCTGGTCGCCCAAAGCCTCAATGATGGTCGTGGTATCATTAAGGGTGGTGCGGCGCTCACTGAAAGTTTCACCCGGACGGGGACTGTTCCTGTAATCTCCTCCCACATAGAAATTGGCATTGCCCTTCCGGTAATTCAGAAGGAAATCACCCCCATACTCCCCAAAGATGTTGGTTTTCACATTGAAAAGGCCCTGAAGGCCCAGCATGCGGTTTTTCTTGGTGATGATATTGATGATCCCACCGGTCCCATCGGGTTGGTACCTGGAGGAGGGATTGGTGATGATTTCAATGTTCTCAATGGTGGAGGCGGGAGTCTGACGCAATACATCACTGGGATCCAGCACGGTGGGTTTTCCATCGATCAGAACGGTAAAACCCGTGCTTCCGCGAAGAGATACATTGCCCTCCACATCCACCCGGATGGAAGGGACATTTTCAAGCACTTCCACAGCACTAAGAGAGGCAGAAGTCATCTGTTCCCCCACGGAAATGACTTTTTTATCAATTTGAAACTCCACCGCATTTCTTTCATTGGTGATCACCACTTCCTCTAACAACTGGGTGCTGGCCTCCATGGTAACCTCTCCGATATTCAAACGACTGTTCCTTTCATCAATGACAATCTCACTGAGATGCAATTCCTCATATCCCAGAAAATTCACCTTGATATAATATTTCCCCTCAGCAATCTTAGTGGCATGGAATTTTCCTTCTGTATCAGTAATGGTGCCTGTGACCAAGGAACTATCCATGGCATTGAAAAGAGCGATCGTGGCGAATTCAATGGGTTGTTTCGAATTCTGGTCAATCACCATGCCCCGCACTTGTCCGCCATCGGGCAAGCCATCAGCCTTGACATTCCAAGTAAAAACCAGGCTTGCTATCAGTCCTACAATAAGTCTCTTCATATTAAACATCTTTTTCAACCAATTAATCTTTGGATGATTAGGTTAAGTGCTCCTTGGACTATAGACAAAGATTAAAGTTTAATTGTTCTAAATAAAAATAACATTTCCTTCACATTTTTAGGAATTATGCTGAGGCATAAGGGGGCGGGAGATAAACAGCTCAGATTGATTATGAGGATAATTATTTGTATTTTCCGTCTTCAAGCACCTGACCAAATAAAAGAATTACACCATGTTGTTTAATCTTGATATTCTGAAAATAGATCCTGTTCTGGAGTTAGCTAAACTTTCAGATTTTATTTTGGATCAGATCAATCGCGTATACCGGAAAAAAGGAGTGGTGGTGGGACTGAGTGGAGGAATCGATTCCGCCTGCATAGCAGCTGTGGCGGCTCATGCCATCGGAAAGAACAATGTAGTTGGACTCGTCCTTCCGGAATCCGAATCGAATCCCATAAGCAGTGAATTTGCCATCAAACATGCGCAAGCCCTTGGAATTGAACACCGCCAGATCGATATTTCTCCCACTGTGGATAGCATTGTGAAGTATGCATGGCGGGATGAATATCTGCAAAAGCTGATTCCTGAGTACAAACCTGGATATAAATACAACATCACCCTTCCCACAGATCTTCTGGATAGGGCCAGCTTCAGCTTTTATCGCCTTCAGGTCCGGATGCCGGATGGCGAAATGAAGAGCAAGCGGCTGAGCCATGATGAATTACTTACCATCACCTCCTTTGCCAACATTAAAATCAGGTCCCGAATGCTGCACCTCTATGCAGAAGCGGAACGGCGCAATCTTTTGGTGGTCGGAACCACCAACCGAACAGAGTTTGTTTTGGGAGATTTCTGTAAATATGGCGATGGCGGGACCGATATTGAACCTTTTACCCATCTTTACAAAAACCAGATTTACCAGCTTTCCGAACATCTTGGAGTTATCCCTGAAATTATTGATCGTCAGCCCAGTCCAGATACATTTAGTCTCCCGGTGAGTGACCAGGAGTTCTTTTTCAGGATTTCATTTGATAAGCTGGACCACCTTCTGTATGCATGGGAGCATGGAGTTCCTGCCCCTGAGGCTGCCAAGGTGCTAGATCTTACGGAGGAAGCAGTTGAAAGAGCCTATAAGGATTTCACCTCAAAAAACCGGGCTACCGCTCATTTGCGAGAGCTTGGGTTTGGGTATCTGACAGCTTCTGCAATTGGGGGAGGGGCAATATGGCACCCTTCCAGTGTTCTCCCAGCTCCCATTTCCATGCGGGTGATTCGGGCAGGTTTTCAAAAACCAGGGATCCCGTTTTCGGATAGGCTGCCAGGTAGAAATAAGGAGCCCCTGCCATTCGATCTTCCATGGCCAGGCCAAAACCTATGCCCATGACCCCGTGATACTTAAAATAGATTCCCGTATCGAAATGTTCCGGCCAGATTCGGACCTCGCTTTTTGCCTGTACATATCCTAACAACCCATTACAGGTTTGATTTCCCAGTATTCGAAAATATTTCCACTTCTCCAGTGCTTGCGGATGTATGGATTGAAAAGATTCTTTGCTGAAGGAGTAGTCGGGTATTTCATGTTTCATGGGTGCCCTGAATCCTTTGGGATCCAGCCCCGCTTCAGGGAGCCGGTCCTCAAACTCTATTTCGATCTCCTCCATGGTTTTTTCCAGGGAGGAGACTGTCAGGATTTTTCTGCGACTGGCATCAAGCACCTCAAAAGCAAGGGTGGTCAGGTCCAGCGCAAACAAAACATGTCCCGACCCGGATTCAATCCATCTACCCACTATTTTATCGGACCAGGGATCGAAATACAGGGTGGTATGGCTATTGTCAGATTTTTCCTCCAGGAAGGTGCGGTTCGCCTTCCCAATGACCTGAGAAAGCAAATGCAATTGCCGGTCTGCCTGATTGTAGTGTTGCATATTACTTTTCTCAATAAACAAAGCAAGAAAGAAAATTGTTAATTATTTCAGCATGATAATCATTATATCCGCGATCGGAAGCAACAGGATCATTGGCGATGGAGACAGGCTACCCTGGCATATTCCATCTGAATACAACCAGTTCCTTGAGTATATCAGGGATCAGAATGTGTTACTGGGACGGAGATCTTTTGAACTTTTCCACCACGACCTGCTCCCAAAGAGAATTCTGGTGATTTCCCGGACACTCGATTCGGACCGGGGGGCTATGGTGTTCCCTTCTGTTCCAGAAGCACTTGCCTATTCAAAGCAGTTTCCTGAGGACCTCTATGTATGTGGGGGACAGGATATCTACGAAGAATCCATACCCCTGGCAGATTACATGTACCTCTCCTATGTCAAGGGGGAGCACCAGGGCGATGTATTTTTCCCCGAATTTGATGAGAAGGAATGGACCGTGGAGAAACGGGAAGAACACCTAGAGTATGTGTTCGTGATCTACAAGCGGAAACGCTAACCTCCTGGCTACAGATTATGAAGAAAAGCTGCTCTGCTGTCCGAATGCGGAAGGGGAGGAGCTACTCTTTGGGAAAAATTCACTAAAAATATCCCCTGGAATTTCGGTTGGGTGTAGGGGAGATGAATAAATATGGTTAATATTGAAATGAAAAGTAACTGATCCATTAATTCTGACATCATGAGCAATACAGCAGTATTTTACAGCCCGGTGGGCGGGAATGTAAATAACGTAGCAAATATGCTGGTAGAAATGATTGGAAATGAGAAAGTTGACATTATTCCAGTGAAAGAAGTTGAATCGGAAGACCTGGACAAATACACCCAGATCATTCTTGTGGGCTCTACCGTGGGTACAGACCATTGGAACAACGAAATCATTGTAAATGAGTGGCCTGAGTTTTTCAAAAAGAGCAGTGAAACGGGGTTTGAGAACAAAAAGGTCGCCATTGTCGGGCTTGGGAATTGCGTGTTGTATCCTGAACATTTTGCGGACGGAATGGCCGTTCTGTATGAAGAAATCAAAAAGCAAAATGGGGAGGTATTGGGCAAGGTTGAGGCAGAAGGGTATGATTTTACAGATTCCGATTCCTTGGATGATGATGGATTTTTCTGTGGTTTGCCCTTGGATGAGGATAATGAAGCTGAACTGACTGCTGAAAGGTTGGAAAAATGGATATCGAAACTGCAACCTGATTTTGACTTCGGATAATCCCTTCCTTAATTGCCAAGTACCCATATCAGATACTTGGTCATTCGTTTAATGGAAGACACCATTGATCAATGCCGTAAAGTTACAATTGTCCTATAATGTACTCGCGTTATGTTGATATAGCTTTGATCCTATAGCAATACTTATCATTCCGTTGCAAGTTCAGTAGACTTTTCATTTGATCTTGGAAGGGGAGAGGTAAAAAGGTTTTGCTGAAGAATTCGTGGATACACTCTTTTTGCGTTGCAAAGCAACGTGAAATGGGTGTTGACAATTACACTCCCTTAACCTATATTCTGCATGTTTAGGAGCATATTACTCCCAAGTCTGTTGCCTTTATATTATTGATAATTTGATACTTGGCATATATTTGAGAAGGCACTTCTACAATTCACAATCTCAGTCTCAATATAAAGGCTGGAAATTCTTGACTTGAATTTATACGGGGCGTATTTTTAATATTGGAATTCAGCGCAGGGTTTTCCCTGTTTACTTCTTACTACTGTATTACCGTACCTCGGCAATCAAGTATTTGTGTCATTCTAGACCATCTGCCATTGGCATTGAAATGATTTTTTCTGCTTTACTATTGAATCAAGGAGCAGTCTATAATCATAAAATGTGTAATAAAAACGCAACCTGCAGGACAACTATATCATCTTAGTAGTAATCAGACAATCAATGTATTTCGATCATCATATTATTCCCAAGCCACGAGACTTCATTTATTCTATCTTGTTTGCGAATCTTTTAATAGGGGAGTATTATTGAATACTCTCAAATTCCGTTAGTTAATACGTGTTTTGGTTAGTTGTTTTTATTGTACCTCTTACATAGTTTTTTATGACATTCAACCTCAATACGCTGATTTTGGTTATAGTTTTCATACTGGGCCGTATAGTAATAGTGAATATGAAATATCTGGACCAAGTTCAGCACCCTGTGAATCATTTGTATACTATACAATTCCAGAACTTGCCGGTGTAACTTCAATAAAATGGATTTGGCCACCTGAGTGGACTTACTCTCGTGGGCAAGGCACCAGATATTTGGATTTAATAACGGTAGATTACAGTGGCACAGTGGGAGCACGTGTCTATAATACATGCGGCCAAGGTAGTAGTTATGATATGCATTATACTTGCGTTTATGGTTATTGTGGTGGTTACAATATGGCATTTCCAAACCCAGCATCCAATTATGTTGATATTGATATCAACCCTGAAGCGATTGAAATGAAAGTTATAACTACTGATAGTGAGAATGATAAATTGACAAAAATGTATGACAATATGGGCACCTTGTACTACTCTTCAGAATTCACGAAATTACCATACCGGTTAAAAACGAACAAATTTCCTGAGGGTAACTACGTGGTTCAAATTATTGATGGGCAGAACACCAGCTCTATCTTATACTCTCATATTCAATCAAAAAAAGCTCTCAGAAATAACAACTTAAAATGGAACTTGGAAGAAATAATTACCAACTAACTTAGCAACATTTATGTCTTTATTCACCTAAACTAATAATTATGAAAAGTCTTAAGCTAATCTTGGTAATCATAATATTTTTCGCAACCAACACTAAAGGACAGATTGAAGATCCATTTACTACCGGTAATCTCATAATTGGAGGATCAGTGAATGCCAACGGAATGAAGACTGTTGTAACAGGTCCTGGATTGGTAGATGAAATCAGATATAGTGAAAAAGAACTTAAGAGTAATCTATCCTTTGGGATATTCGTATCTAATAGTATTGTTGCTGGTTTCAAAGCAGATATTTCATTATTCAAATATGAAAGTGAAACAGGAGCCACTTCATATACTAGTGATTTTCTCCTTAAACCATATATGAGGTATTATACGCCAATAGGTCTATTTGTAGAAGGATCCTATGGTCTAGGATATTTCAAGATTGGGGAATCTAGCTCAACTGATACCAACGAAAGAAAAGTAACCAGCTGAACCACGAGCGAAAAAAGGGACGCGACCGCCGCAGTCGTCAA
>CBDTYO010000020.1:0-18801 GCA_965364615.1 uncultured Bacteroidia bacterium | reverse complement strand
TACGGAATTAAAATCTTTCGAAAGAATGTTTTGCCGGTGACCCTTGTCTTTCACCCCTTCATCGATCAGCAGGGAAAGCACTACATCGATGGCCGTCTCAAATCCATAGGAACAGTTTTCGCCCACCTGCATATAGGGATTCCCCAAAAGCGGTTCAAAACGCTTGTTGAAATCCTGGTGCCCGACCCGTCCCTTTTGTCCTGACTTCAGTGCATGATCCCGGGCCACTGCGGTGAGGTCCTGTTCGGGCTGCAGGGGCATTAAGCCCTTTGTAAGGTTCAGATCCTTGTGAAGGGATCTGAGATAGGAGCTGTTTTTCACCTGATTCTCCTTCACGTAGGCATCCAGGATGGTCCGTGCAAAGAGGGGACCATCGTGCCTGGCCATGTTCATGAACAGGATCACCTTTTTCTCCTCTTCGTTGAGGTATTCCACCTCTCCTGCGGTATTTAGTTCCCTGACCACTTCAGCGTCCCAGGCATCCCATGGATTCTGGGCGAAAGAGATGGCTGGCGGCAGAATCCACAGCAATATCAATATGAACCTGAACATCATTTCGAAAGCTTTAACAAATAAACATCGTAATCGCCCAAGGGTTCAAATCCAAGGCTCCGGTAAATACGTACTGCAGGGTGGTTTTGGGTTTCTACCTCAAGTTTTACGGGCAATCCCTTCTCCCTGGCAAAAGCCAGGGATGCCATGGCCAGCATACGGCCATATCCATGGTTCTGGAGGGAGGTCAAAACGGCGAAATGATGCCAAAAGATGCGCCTGCCATCCCAGGTGAGCCATGAGGTGGCCACGATCTGTCCCGAGTCGGGATCTTCCAATACCAGGAACTTGCCCCCCATGGCATTGCAGCGCTCAATCAGGGCGGCACTGTCGCCACGTTCGGCCTGGTAAATACCCGTATCTTTCCAGACTGCCTCGATCTGAGGAAAATCCTTGGATTGGTAATCCCTGATGCGCATAGGAGATTAAGCTTTGATCACATACACCTGTCCGGTTTCGTAACGGACCACCTTCACGGCCTGCCCCTTTTCAATAAACCCATATTCCGATTTGGCGTCATACAGTTTATCCTGAATTTTCACAATGCCCGATGGGCGAAGCACGGTATGAGCGGTGCCTGTTTCTCCCACCAGGCTCTGCTGCTGGGTATCCACCCCGATAAAACCATCCTGGGTGAGTTGCTCGCTTCTCAGGGACAGCTTGCTGAAAGTGGTGGAAGTAAGCAGTTTGCGGGTGGCCCACAGGGATCCTATCAAGCCCAGGAGCATCGATACCAGGACCAGGCTCAGAGATTTCAACAGCAGGCCAAGACCCTCGCCGGTGAATTCAGGTTCCTCGAACACCACATTGTCGACCATGCTGAGGGTAAGCCCCGTGATCACCGCAATGATACCTGCCACACCTGCCACCCCGAATCCCGGGATGGCAAAGATCTCGACCATGATCAGAATGATCCCCACAATGAAGACGATCAGTTCCCAGTTTTCGGCCATGCCTTCCAGGTACAGGGGTGCAAAATAGAGCAGTGCAGCCACTATGGAAGCTCCCAGGGCAAAACCGATACCGGGCGATTGCAACTCGAAATAGATGCCTCCGATGATGATCATGATCAGGACCCCGCTGACCAGCGGATTGATTAAAAAACCAATGACTTTGTCCATGGAGGAGGGCGTATAGGTCTTCAAGGTGTATTCCTCGAGGCCGAGCTTTGCGATGACTTCCTCCAGCGATTCAGCTGTTCCTTCACAATACCCGTTAAGGACGGCTTCGGAGGCAGTAAAGGTCAGGACCTGGCCGGTGTCACTTACACCTTCCACGTATAGTTTGGGATCGACCATGGCTTCTGCAATGGCAGGATCGCGGCGCCAGACCAACAGGGTGTCGGAACCAGTTACAATGGTATCCTTTCCCTGTGCTTCTGCAGTGGCTCGCATGGTGGCCCTCATGTAGGACTGGAACTTGTCGGGCACCTGTTCGCCGGTTTGATTGACCACCGTGGCGGCCCCGATTTTTCCACCGGGTTTCATGTAGATGCTGTCACAGGCGATGGCAATCAATGCCCCGGCAGAAGCGGCATTGTCATCGATAAATACCCAGACCGGGATGCGGGAATTCAATAGTTTGGTGCGGATGGAATCGGCAGCGCTTACCTCACCCCCGTATGTATTCAAATGAAGGATCACCAGGTCGGCACCCAATGCATATGCTTCCTCAAAGGCCTCCTGGGTGATCCGCCAGGTGGGTGCGGCTATCATATCCATGATGGCAAAGGTATATACAAGGAAAGAGCTGTCTGTTTGGGCGGTACCTGACCGGGTGGCGGGAACCGCTGGAATAAGCTCCGGGTCCTGCACCGTCACCTGGCTGGTCAGCACCAGAACCAACAATGCGGCCACAAGGGACTGGAAGGTATGCTTCATAATGAAAGTATATAAAATCAAAAGTAAGAATATTTTCTGCTAAATTTGCGGGGTCGTTCAAAATGCATCCGAATCACGGTGGATACAAAAGCCAGGCAGATGAAACTTATTGAACTTACGGCCATCTCTCCGGTGGATGGTCGTTACAGGAACAAATCGGAAGCACTTTCGACCTATTTCTCTGAATTTGGATTGATCAGATACAGGGTCATGGTGGAAGTGGAATACTTCATTGCTCTATGTAAGGCCGGGATTCCGCAGTTGGCAGCGGTGACCCAAGAGCAGCAGGAAGGCCTGCGTAAGGTCTATGCGGATTTTGAACCAGCTGATGCTCTCAAGGTAAAGGAGATTGAAAAGGTGACCAATCACGATGTGAAAGCGGTGGAGTACTATGTAAAGGAACAGTTCGAAAAGCTGGGTCTGGGTTCTTACAAGGAGTTTATCCATTTCGGTCTTACTTCCCAGGATATCAATAACACAGCCACACCGCTATCCCTGAAAGATGCCCTGAAAAATGCATACCATCCCATGCTTGACCAGCTGACCCGGGAACTGGAAAAGCTGGCAGCAGCGTGGGACCATATTCCCATGCTGGCCAGGACCCACGGGCAACCTGCTTCTCCCACGCGCTTGGGTAAGGAGCTGAGGGTCTTTATTGAACGCCTGGATGTACAGCTCGAACAGCTGGAGGAGATCCCGGTCCCTGCCAAATTCGGGGGAGCCACCGGCAATATGAATGCACACGTGGTTACCTATCCGGAGATAGACTGGTTCCGTTTCGGTGAGGACTTTGTGGGCCAGGTGCTGGGGCTGAAACGTTCCTGGCCCACCACCCAGATTGAACACTATGACAACCTGGCCGCCATATTCCATGCTTTGGCGCGGATCAACACCATTTTGCTGGATCTGTCCAGGGACATCTGGACCTATATATCCATGGACTATTTCAAGCAAAAGATCAAGCAGGGAGAGATCGGTTCCTCGGCCATGCCACACAAGGTAAATCCCATCGATTTTGAAAATGCGGAAGGAAACCTGGGAATGGCCAATGCCCTGTTTGAACACCTGGCCTCCAAACTTCCGGTATCCAGGTTGCAGCGCGATTTGACAGATTCCACCGTACTGCGGAACCTGGGGGTGCCGCTGGGACATACCCTCATTGCCATGCACTCGCTCATCAAAGGACTGGGCAAGCTGATCGTCAACGAGGCTGCCATCAGGGCCGACCTGGAAAAGAACTGGGCAGTGGTGGCAGAAGCCATCCAATCGGTGCTCAGGAGGGAGAACTATCCAAATCCCTATGAGGCCCTGCTTGATTTGACCCGCACCCATGAAACAGTGACCGAAGAAACCATCAAAGGCTTTATTGACGGACTGGAAGTGGATCCGGAGGTGAAGGCAGAGCTCCATAAAATTACCCCCTGGAACTATACGGGATTGTAAGATCCTGTTGTGATTAAAACATTGCCTCCATGAAGAGATTTTTCAAGCTTTTACGTTATTTGTTCCCCTATAAATGGTATGTGGCCCAGAATGTAGTCTATAACATTCTGGGGGCTTTCTTTGCCTTGTTCTCCTTTGCCATGGTCATTCCCTTCCTTAGGTTGTTGTTTAATAATCAGGATATTGTGCTGGAGCCCATGGAATTTGAACTGAGTACCACCTATCTCATGCATACCCTGAATTACTACATGGCCCAGATCATGATCACCCGGGATGCCGCCGGGGCACTGGCCCTGGTAAGCATTCTTGTGGTGATCTTCAGCCTGCTGAAAAACGGGTTCCTGTTTGCGGCCAATTTTGTGCTGGCCCCCATCCGGGCCTTTGTGGTCAGGGACCTCCGCAATGAAGTATACAGAAAGGTACTGAGGTTGCCCCTGTCGTACTACAATGAGGCCAGGAAGGGAGATGTTATTTCATTGATATCCAGTGATGTGCAGGAGATCGAGGTGTCCCTGCTCACCTCCCTCAATATGCTGTTCAGAAATCCCATCACCATCATTATTTTCCTGGTGATCCTGTTCACCATGAGTTTCAAGCTGACCCTCTTTGTCCTGTTGATCCTGCCCCTGACCGGCGTACTGATAGGACGGATCGGCCGGAACCTGCGAAGAACCACTTTCAAAGGGCAGATGCGCCTGGGTGATCTGATGGCCACGATGGAAGAGACCCTCTCGGGGCTCCGGATCATCAAGGCCTTTAACGGGGAAAAGCGCATGACCGAAAGCTTTGAGCGCACCAACCAGGCATTTTCTCTCCTGCTCCGCAAAGTGGTGCGGCGCCGCTACCTGGCCAGTCCCATCAGTGAAGTCATAGCCACCATGGTGCTGATGGTCATCATGGCCTATGGAGGCTCGCTGGTGCTGGGAGGATCCGATAAAATGAGCGGGGAGGGCCTGATCCTGTATATGATGATTTTCAGCCAGATCATTCCTCCGGCCAAGGAATTTTCCACTGCGTGGATCAATATCCAGAAAGGACTGGCCTCGGTGGACCGGGTGGATAATCTCCTGTTGGCGGATGATAAAATTGTGGAGCGTCCCGATGCCCTGGAAGTCGAAGATTTTAAAGATTCCATTGAATTCAGGGATGTAAGCTTCAAATATGACAAGGAGTATGTGCTGAAGAATGTCAGCTTTACCATTCGTAAAGGACAGACGGTTGCCCTGGTGGGAAAATCGGGTTCCGGAAAATCCACCCTGGTGGATCTTTTACCCAGGTTCATGGACACCACCCGGGGCGAGGTACTGATTGATGGCATCCCGGTACAGGATTATAAACTCAAATCCCTGCGTGCACTCATGGGAATCGTGAGTCAGCAATCGATCCTTTTCAACGATACCTTCAAGAACAACATTGCCTTCGGCAGCAAGGGGGAGGTCACGGACGAAAGGATTATCAATGCAGCCAAGGTGGCCAATGCCCATGAATTCATCATTGAGAATGAGGATGGTTACGAACATGGGGTGGGGGAGAGCGGCGGCAAATTGAGCGGTGGTCAGAAACAGCGGATCAGCATAGCCCGGGCCGTCATGGCCAATCCGCCCGTTTTGATCCTCGATGAAGCCACATCGGCCCTGGATACCGAATCGGAACGTTTGGTGCAGGATGCGATCATCAAACTGATGCAGAACCGTACCTCCATTGTCATTGCTCACCGGCTCTCCACCATCAAGCATGCCGATCTGATCCTGGTCATTGACGAAGGGGAGATCGTCGAGCGTGGCAGTCACGATGAATTGATCAAGAACTCCAAAGGACTCTATAAGAAACTGCACTCTTTGCAAATGTTTTAGAATGCCATGAAGATCAGTGGATTCACCATGGGCAAGAATGCCCTGAAACTGTATTACCCCATGCGTCAATCGGTGGAATCCATTCTGCCATTGGTGGATGAATTTGTGGTGGTACTGGGCGATTCCGACGAGGATGATCTCACCCGATCCGAGATAGAAGCCATTGGGAGCCATAAGATCAGGATCGTGGATACGGTGTGGGACATAGATAAGTTTCCGCGGGGCATGGAGCATGCGCATCAAACGGATCTGGCCAAGGAGCTTTGTTCGGGCGATTGGCTGTTTTACCTGCAATCCGACGAGGTGGTACACGAGAGGGACCTGGAGACCATCAGGTCCCGTTGCAAAGAACTTCTTGATGATCAGGAAGTGGAAGGCTTGCTTTTTCGTTACCTCCATTTCTGGGCGGATTATGAACATCTGCAGGATGGCCATTGCTGGTACCGGAAAGAAATCCGGATCATCCGGAACCTCCCTGAGATACATTCCTGGGAGTCGGCCCAATCCTTCCGGAAGATCCCTGATTTTGACGGACTCAATTACAGGCAGCAGGAAGGCACTTACAAACTGAAGGTGGCGGAAGTGGAAGCAGAGATCTTCCATTATGGCTGGGTTCGTCCACCCCGGGTGATGCAGGACAAGATCAAAGCCTTCAGAACCAATCACCGGGGAAAAAAGAAAGTGGAAGAACAGGCGGCAGCCCATCATTTTGATCGTGCCTTTGACTATGGGAATATTTCCAGGTGCACCCGCTACCAGGGCACCCATCCAGCCGTGATGAAATCCTGGATGGATGGCTTTGACTGGAAGGAGCAATTGAGGTTTTCAGGTCCGGTTCGCAGCATGAATCCCATCCCTTCCAAACACGACCGGACCAAATACCGGCTAATTACCTGGATCGAAAAGTGGATACTCGGGGGGCGGCGCCTGGGGGAATTTAAAAACTACATCCTGCTGCCCAGGTAGGCTTTAGTCTTCGATCAGCGTGCCCTCCTTGGTATATCTTTTTTTGCCCGGCAATTCTTCCCCGGTGTCGTACTGGGTCTCCTCATAAAGCTCACCGGTTTCGTAATACCTTTTGGTGGGTCCGTGCCTGCGGTTCTGGTAATAGGTGGTATGCTCGTAAATTCGTCCGTTTTTAAAAAACCACATGGCGGGTCCGTGCTTCCGCCCATGTTCGTAAGTTACCTTGGAATGCACCGTCACACCGTCCTCATAAAGATTCACCCTGACCCCGTGGACCATGCCTTCTTCATCCACGGGACTGATGCTTGACAGGGTTCCGTCTTCTCTGTATTTCTTGACCATCTTTGGCTGGTCATCTTCTTCCCGGGTGGAGGATTCGGTGCTTGTATTGCAGGCCCCCGGCCCCATCAGAACGGTCAGGAGCAGCAGGTATTTGATGCTGTTTTTCATGGCTGGTTTCATAGGAGGCAAAGATACCTCTTTTTCCCGATTGTCATGAAGGATCTGCTTTTGTCACTTATTGCTGCCACCAAGGCGTTTTGCACCACCTTGGCAATTCCGAAGGCAAGGACTTGTCATGGCTCTCATCCTTAAATCTTAAATTATTGGGTGAAAACTGAAGATTCTCGAAATCTAATGTTTACTTTTAGTCCGGAATCGATCGATGCCTGAAATATCCTGCACCCCTCTACAGTTTTGATTTGTATTATTCCTATTTTAGTGTTTGTACATTGAAAGCCGTTTTATGAGGAAGCTTCACTACATGTTGTATTTGGTCCTTATCTCCCTCTTATCCTGGGAATGCGAGCGGGGAATGCCTGTGGACCAGGGTGTGCTGGTATCCACGGAATGGCTCAAGGGCCAGTTGAACGACCCCCTGTGTATTGTTTTGCATGCCGGTACCAGGGAAGGCTTTGATTCCCTCCATATAGCCGGTGCCCGGTTGATTTTGCCTGAGGACTTTGTGGCCTCCGGCAGCGGCCTTCGCAATGAGCTCCCTGCCATAGATACGGTGGTGGATCTGCTCAGGAAGGCAGGAGTTAACAAAGATTCCCGCATGGTGCTTTGCTATGAAAGTGAGCGGCTCATCTCCCGGACTTCCAGGGTGTATCTGACCCTGGTGCACGCCGGACTGGCCGGCCAAACCCATGTGTTGGACGGTGGCTTGCCTGCCTGGGTTGAAGAAGGCAATGAAACAAGCGATCTGCCAACTGATCATCCCATGGGCGACCTGGAGGCCCTGGAACCGGTTCCGGTTCTGATAAGCGCTTCTGAATTGGAGCGGAACAGGTGGTCGCCCGACCTGGTGGTGATTGATGCCAGGTCGCAGGAGGAATATCATGGCACCCCGGTAACAGGGGAAGAAGCCGCGGAAGGAGGGCATGTGGAAGGCGCCTACAGCCTGCCGTACCAGTCCATCCTTTTGGAAGACAAACCCTACCTGTTTAAAAACAATGCGGAGCTTGAAAAGTTATTCCGTGAATCTGGCATGGATCGTGACAAAACCACCGTGGTGTATTGTGGTTCGGGTGTCAGGGCCTCGGTCTCTTATCTCACCGCAAGTCATCTTGGATATCCGGTGCTGCTTTATGACGGATCGTTTGAGGAATGGGACAGTCTGGGCCTGCCGATGACCGGTGCAGTAGTGCCCCCGGCAAGTTTGGATCTTCCAGACGAAGTCGATCAACCGGAGGAAAATGAATAATTTCATGCCTATGAAAACACGACAAGTATATCCCTACTGGAATCCTTACATTGTTGGGGTGGGTATAGGGATTCTGATCATCCTTTCCTTTGTGGTGACAGGGAGGGGATTGGGGGCCATCGGGGCCTTCAACGGTTTGCTGGCTTCCCTGGTGCATGCCATTGCCCCGGACTACGCCCTGTCCAGGGCAGCTTTCGCCAATTATCTGTCAGGGGTGGAGCATCCGCTCAGGGACTGGGTGGTGCTGGAAATTGCCGGGGTCTGTATCGGCGGACTGATTTCGGGCATGGCATCGGGCCGTTTCAAATTTGAGGTAATCAGGGGGCCCGGTATCTCCAAGGTGACCCGCCTGATTTTTGCGTTTTCCGGAGGGCTGCTCATGGCCTTTGCTGCCAAGTTTACCCGTGGATGTACCAGTGGACTGGCCCTGAGCGGGGGTTCGGTGCTGAGTCCGGGTGCCTGGCTCTTTATGATTTCGGTATTCATTGGCGGTTACTCTGTCGCCTTCCTAATGAGAAAACTATGGAACTAACAGCCCCGTTGAAATTCAGCATGCAGATACCGGAGTTGTACCTGCTGATCTTTGCCCTGCTCACAGGGATAGCCTTCGGGATCTTTCTGGAGAAGGCCGGGTTTGGAAATGCCCGGAAACTGGTGGAGCAGTTTTATTTTACAGATATGCGGATGTTCAAGGTGCTTTTTTCGGCCATAGTGACAGCCATGGTGGGGATCTACTGGCTCTCTTACCTGGGCTGGCTCGACATTACCCAGATCTACATCAATGGGAGTTATCTCTGGCCCCAGGTGCTCGGGGGCCTGGTATTCGGAGTGGGTTTTGTCATGTGTGGCCTTTGTCCGGGAACCTCTTGCGTAGCCGTATTCACTGGAAAGCTGGATGCCCTGGCGGTATTTGCCGGCCTGTTTACCGGCTTGATTCTTTTTGCCGAGGTGGAACCCCACCTGGCGGGGATGCTCTCTTTCTCTTCCATGGGGGATATCTCTCTCTATGAGCTGTTCAACATGGAGTATGGTGTGCTCACCTTTGTCATTGTGTTGGTGGCTCTGGCTGCTTTCTGGTTTGCCGGCCGGGTGGAAGAAAGAATGGCCCACAAAAAAGTTAAATCCTGATCCCATGAAAATCAACCGCATATTTGCCATCCTGGCCATCCTTGCGGGAGTCTTCGCTGCTTTCACCCAATACTCGGCGAAGAACAAGCTTTATCCCACCCAGAAATTTGAGAAAGAGCGTGTAAACGGGCAAAAGATACACTATATCTCTGCCCACCACCTTGCCAACCTTATCTACCGAAAGGAGCCGGTCTCACTCCTGGACGCCAGGGAAGGGAAGGCCTATGAGAATTACCATATTCCCACCGCCTTGCATGGCCAGAATATTTCACCTTCAGATACAGAAAAAAGATCAGCCCCGGTGGTCATTTATGGTCAGTCATCGGACGGGGAGCTAAGCAGCCTGGCCCGGGAACTTCCAGGCAAGGTATATGTGCTGAAAGGGGGGCTGGAAGCCTGGTATTCCCTGGTATTGTTCCCCGACATGCTGGAATACAAGATAAGGAATGCAGACCAGCTAAAATACATTGTGCGCAGGGCCGGATTTTTTGGCGGCCAGGCTCAGAACACCCAGCTCCTGAATATCAACCTGCGGGAGACCCGCTTCCGGGAAGGATGTTGATTTCCCGCACAATTCTCACCATTCAGCGGCAAAAGATACCGCATCCGAATTTTTTGCTTAATTTATTAGGCAAATATATGGGCAGATGATCCGGACAGCTTTGACGGGTATATTGTTGCTTCATGCAACCTTTGTTTGGGGGCAATCGGGGGAGGTAGGATTTGGACAAAAATTGTCCGAAGCCGCACTTCTACTTACCCGGCAGGAGGTAGTGTATGATCCGGCCTATTATTCCATGGATTATCCGGGAGGGGACGTGCCGGCAGGACGGGGTGTTTGCACCGATGTGGTCATTCGTGCCTACAGAATGGTGGATATGGATCTGCAGAAGGAGGTACATGAAGACATGAAGGCACATTTTGAAAGCTATCCCCAGTTGTGGGGACTAAAAAAACCGGATCCCAACATCGATCACCGGAGGGTCCCCAACCTGATGCGTTTTTTTGAACGGCATGGCATGGAAAAGGAGATTTCCAGAGAAGCTGGAGATTATCTTCCCGGGGACCTTGTTTGCTGGAACCTGGGGGGAACTGTTACCCACATCGGGATTGTGGTAGACCGGAAGTCGCGTGATGGCCAGCGAAACCTGGTGGTACACAATATCGGCGGCGGACAGGTACTGGCGGACTGCCTGTTTGATTTCAGGATCATCGGGCACTATGTTTATCAAGGAAAATAAAACATACATGAAACGAAAAATCTACCAGGTAGATGCATTTGCCTCAGAAATATTCAAAGGAAATCCCGCCGCAGTATGTATCTGTGATCAGTGGCCCGACCCGAAACTGATGCAGCATGTGGCCAATGAAAACAACCTGTCAGAAACAGCCTTTGCAGTACCTACCGGGGACTGCTACGAAATCAGGTGGTTCACCCCGGAAATGGAGGTGGAACTTTGCGGACATGCCACCCTGGCCACAGCCCATGTACTTTTCCATCACGAGGGTTATCAGGGCGACACGATCTGTTTTGACACGGTACACAGTGGAAGGCTGAATGTGAGCAGGAAGGGCGACCTGCTTACCCTGGATTTCCCCGCCGATTCCCTGGAGGAAATGGTGGTACCGGAGCTGATCGTGACTGCCCTTCAAACCCCTCCACTGAAAGCCTTCCGCGGGAAAACGGATTTCATGTTCGTCTATGCCAGTCAGACCGAAATAGAGAAAATGGACCCGGATTTTGGCTTGCTGACCCAGGTGGGAGGCAGAGGGGTCATTGTGACGGCCCTGGGGAATGACGTGGATTTTGTTTCACGCTTTTTTGCGCCCCAGACCGGGATCGATGAGGATCCGGTCACCGGGTCGGCACACACGGCGCTAACACCCTACTGGTCGAAGGTGCTGGGGAAAAAGGAACTCACGGCCAGACAGCTTTCTGCCAGGGGCGGTGAGCTGGTATGTGTGGATAAGGGCGATCGGGTGGATATTTCAGGACATGCGGTGACCTATCTGATCGGGGAGGTAGATTTTTAATTGCTGGAGGAGAAATCCAATAGATAAACCCATATAACATGAGATTTTCTGAAGACCGCATCGAAAAGCTGAACTGCAGCGATGGAGTTCAGCGCGATATTCACATCTGGGAACCCAAAACACCCAGGGCCGTATTCCTGACCATCCATGGGGGGATGGATCATGGGGGAAACTACATGCTTCCGGCCCTTTACCTGAAGAATCACGGTTTTGCAACAGTGGCGCATGACCAGCACGGACATGACCACCAGAGGAAGGTCTATATCCCCAGGTTTGAGGTATTCCTGGACGATCTGGAACTCATGCTGGATTGGGTAAAAGAGACCTATGTGGATGTGCCATTCTTCATACTCTCGCATTCCATGGGGGGCTTGGTGGCTACCCATTTCGGCATCAGGCGTTTTCAGGGCGACTCGCTTTTCAGGGGATTTATTACCTCTTCCCCTTACTATGTGAACGCGGTCAAGGCTCCCAGGATCTTGGAGAAGATGGCCGGGGTTCTTTCAGTCCTCACCCCAAAAATGGCCGTTCCCATTGAAGACCTGCTTCCGAATGTCACCCACGATGAAGAAATCTATCAACGGCATCGCCGGGATGAAAGGGATGGGATCATGGCCGCAAAGGCATCTGCCCGCTTTGCTGCTGAACTATTAAAGGCCCAGGCCTGGATCCCGGAACATATGCCGAAGTGGGACCATTCCATGCTGGTCTTGGTGGCCGGAGATGATAAACTGGCTGATTCAGAAGCCACTCTGGAAATATTAAAAATGGCCAAACCAGGAAAAATTGATGTGGTGGTTTACCCCGAGAATTACCACGAGAATTTCAATGAATTAAACCGGGAGGAGGTCTTCGCCCGCATCGTCGAGTGGGCGGAGCCCCGTCTGGGGAAATAAATATTTGTAATTCATTTTTCTACATCTTAACTTGGGTATGCATGTATTACCTGATCGTACGCAACCTGGGAGCTCCTCGATGCATAGACCGGAATGAGGAGGATATATACGAGGATGGCATGTCATTTGACTGTGCCCCACACATGGAATGTGACCCGAAGGAATTTGTGAGAGAGGTGGAGATAAGCTGTGCCGAGCATCCCGACAGCATCGTAGCCATGGTTTTCAAGGATTAGTCCTCCTGAAAGCCTAAACATACCAAGATGAGATATAAGCTATTCCTTCTTGCGGGATTGTTTGTGCTGTTTTGGATTACCTCCTGCACTTCCGTAAAACGATTTCAATCGGTCGAATACAAGGGCCGGGACAATGCCCTGGTGGACGTGGAACTCTTTCGCTCCAGCCTGGCCAATGAGACCCTGCCCCAGCAGGATATGAACCTGTGGAACCTGAGTGCCAATGCACAGACCCGCCTGGTGCAGATCCTGGACGAAAGGTATCCTGACAATGCGCAGTTCATGAGTGCATTAAGCAGGGATTACCGGCTGAATGGAGAAAGTACCATGGAGGATTTTGCCAGCAAGGAGCTCCTGATGGTGTTTTCAGTGACCCGGAAGCGTGATTATCCCAGGATCAATGACCAGGCGGGCCGGTTTTCACCGGCCGACCGGATCGAATATCTGAAACTCAGCCTTGAAATACCGGAGGAGAACAGGCTGAAGTTCACCCGCTGGAACCGCTATGCCACAGAATACGGCGAGCTGGAGATTGCTGATGTAAGCTTCTCCAGGAGTCTTGAGCTGGATGCCGCCGGGGATCCGGGAGGTGTGGACATGGGGGCCAAAGCATCGCTGAGCCGCAATGAAAGACAGGTGGTTGAAACCAGGTATCTCAAGTTGAACGGAAGCCTTAATGATACACAGATGGTGCTGGAAGAGGAGGGTACACGTGAAATGGATCTGACCGGCAATATTTCTGCCAATGTATCGCTGGAGTTTGAAGCTTTTCCGGAAAGGGTGGTGGAGCCGTTTTTTTCAGATTCCGGAGATTTGGTAATACAGTTCAGAGATGTATTGGTGCCTGCCCTGGAGTGGGCCCCCGATACCCTCTTTGCCACAATGAAACTGGAATATATTTACCGCCACGTGCAATCGGGATGGCACACCTATGCCGAATGGGACGATAAGGTGGAATATTATGAAGGCAGGGTGAAGAAGCGGGTCCCGCTTTTCACCAAAGCGGATTACCTTCCGGGTTTCTATTGCATAGGGGAAGAGCATGAGGATAGGGATGCCTTGAAAATCAAAGGCGAGAATGGCAAAGAATATTTGCTCCAGTTCCTGGATTATTCCGCCGCCAGTCGTTTCATGGCATGGCTTTCCAGTCCGGCCCTGGATCCCCTGCGTCCGGTTTTCATAGGGACCAGCCAGCTGGTTTTTAAGGGCCAGCCTTTCAATCCGGCCAGAATACAGGAGGAACGGTTGAAGGTGATGCCCGTATATTGAGGGAAATCTTTTATTTTCCTGCATACCAGAACCCGCGGTTCCAGCTATGCTCCCGGAGCTTCAGCAATTGGTCCACTGTAAGATCAGCCAGTTCTGAAACCGCCGTATTCTGAATGGCCTGTTCCTGGTTCCTGATCCCGGGTATCACCGTGGAAACTGCCGCAGGATTGAGGGCGAACTTCAAAGCCAGTTCTGGCATGGTATAGCCACTGCCCCGGAATTCCTCCTTGATTTTTTCTGTGCGTTTCACTCCCCGCTCCAGCCGGTCTCCGGCAAAGTAGTTGCTCCTGAAATCGTCGGGTCCGAAGGTTTCCTTGCCTGTGTATTTGCCCGTAAGAACACCTTCATCAAAGGCGACCCTGACGATGATGCCCGTTCCTGTTTCCAGGGCCACCGGGAACAGCTGGGCAGCCGGCTCCTGCTCAAAGATGTTGTAAATGACCTGCAGCACATCCACCATCCCGTCACGCATCAGCTGTATCACACAATTCTGGTCGTGTTCGGGCGTGGAGATTCCCACCTGTTTGATGAGTCCTTCCGATTTCATCTTCTGAAGGATCTTCAGGGCTGTGGGCTGGTCGTTCCAGGCCCTGGTCCAGGTATGCAGGAGCAACACATCCAGGCTGTCGGTCTGCAGGTTCCGGAGCCTCTCTTCCACATTTTCGCGCAGGTATTTTTCTGAATAGCGCTCTTCGATCCTGCAGTATGGGGAGGGGGGCCATTTGCCCGGTGCAGGGGGTGTTTTGGTACATACATATACGTTTTCGGACCTGGATTTCAGGAACTCACCGATGATCCTCTCCGATTTCCCATTGCCGTAACCTGCAGCGGTGTCAATGAAGTTGACTCCACGGTCCAGGGCGGCGCCCAGGGCTTCCAGGGAGTCTGATTCACGCTGTTCTCCCCAGCTTCCTCCGATGGCCCAGGCCCCGAATCCAATCTCGGAGATTTCCAGACCCGTATTTCCAAATTTTCGGTATTTCATCTTTTTTCTTCCCAAGATAATGGATTTGTCCCGAAACAGGGGAATTTAGTACCTTGGGATTTTAATTGAAAGAGCAAATCAATCTCCACAATGAGTTCTATGAAAAATTCACTTGACAACTCCGAAGGTATTACAAGAAGAGGCTTTGTTAAAAGTGCGGGAATGGGCACCGCAGCCATTGCAGGGATGCCCTTGCTGGCAAGCGGTTGTTCGCCGGAATCCTCCCGGGGCAATATCGAGGACTTCTTCTCCAGGGGCGATGTGGTCCTGTTCCAGGGCGACTCCATCACCGATGCCGGGAGGAACAAAAAGCGGGAACTCCCCAACGACGCAGGGTCTTTCGGGGGTGGCTATGCCCACCTGCTGGCTTCATGGCTCCTGGAAGCGCTGGCCCCCCAAGAGCTTACCATATATAACAGGGGGATCAGCGGCAACAAGGTGTATCATCTGGCCGAGCGTTGGGACAATGATTGTATAAACCTGAATCCCAGTGTTTTGAGCATCCTTATCGGGGTGAATGACTATTGGCATTTCCGAAACGGGCAATATGATGGTACCCCGGAGATCTATGAAAATGACTACCGGCAGCTCCTGAACCGGACCAGGGATGCACTTCCGGACATCAAATTACTGATCTGTCAACCCTTCATACTTACCGGAACCACGGCAGTGGATGGATCCTGGCTGGAACCTTTCAGTGCCTACCAGCAGATCGCGAAAAAGATATCGGATGAATTTGAAGCCACCTGGGTGCCTTTCCAGGAGGCCTTTGATCAGGCCATTGAACTGGCCCATCCCACCTACTGGGCCCATGATGGGGTGCACCCCTCCATGGCCGGGGCACAGCTTATGGCCAACACCTGGCTGGAGGCAATTAAATAATCACTGTAAACTGTAAGCAATCTAGGTAGCCAGATCGTATTCTTCCTCCAGCTCGGTGAAGATTTCTTTCACCGTGGAGATTTTCTTGATCCTGCCCGCATTGGAACCCACAAAGGCAAATCCATCCCTGAGATTTCCTTTAAAGGCGGAAAACAGGGCATCGGCGATGCAGTACATGGTGGTTTTAGGATTGCAGGAGCGGATGCAATTGTGTCTGCATACCTTTGGCCGTCGTTGTCCGTCAGCAGCCTCCTGGAGGAAGCGGTTGAATATGGACCTGCCTGGCATGCCCACGGGACTTTTGATGATCTGGATGTCCTTTTCTTCTGCATCCACCACCGCCTGCTTGAACTCCTGGGAGGCATCACATTCTTCAGTGGCCACAAACCGGGTACCCAGTTGAACCCCTGTGGCTCCCCTTTTCATGATGCTGTGAATATCCTTGCCGGTATATAATCCTCCTGCTGCTATGACGGGTACCACCTTATTGAACTTCTCTTTGATCTCTTTGGCCACAGCCAACACTTCATCCACCAGGTTTTCCAGCTTGTTGCCCGTGTCCTGAAGGGCCTCGGCTTTAAATCCCAGGTGACCCCCTGCCTTGGGACCTTCCACCACGAAGGCATCGGGCAGGTAGTCATAATTCTGCTTCCATTTCTGGGTGATGATGTGGGCCGCACGCCCCGATGAAACGATGGGGACCAGCATGGTCTTCTGTCCCTTGACCAGGTAGGAGGGAAGATCCAGGGGTAGTCCGGCGCCGGAAAAAATGATGTCGATGCCTTCTTCGATGGAGGTTTTCACCATGTCCGAAAAATCGGTCAGCACTGCCATGATATTGACTCCCAGAACTCCGGAAGTTAGTTCACGCGCTTTGCGGATTTCCTGGCGGACCCCTTCAATATTTGCCTTCTTCCAGCCCAGGTTGGGATGCTTGCCGGTCATGCCGATGCCCACGGTGGAAATGATCCCCACCCCCCCCATATTGGACACGGCCGAAGCAAGTTTGGAGAGGGAAATTCCGATTCCCATACCTCCCTGGATGATGGGCACCTGTATTTCCAAGTCCCCGATTTTCAGTGATTTCATTTTCATGGTATCAAATGTACTCTTTGTAATATAGGGTGGTGCATTATTGGGGTGGAAAGGTCCAGGCAGGGATGAATTCATCAAAGACTTCTATCTTTGTGTGATGAAGAGGCACGGCAACAAACCCTTTCCACCCTCAAAAATTCCCTTCTTTTATGGCTGGGTGATCCTCGCCGCTGGTACCATCGGGATCCTGATGAGCATTCCCGGTCAGACCATGGGAGTCTCGGTATTCACCGAGAACCTGTTGTCCGATTTGCTGATCAACCGGAACCATCTGAGCCTGGCTTACCTGGTGGGCACGCTGACCTCGGGACTGATGATTACCCGGGCCGGAAAACTGTATGACAAGCATGGGGCGAGGGTCATGGCCTTTGTGGCGGGAGTGATGCTGGGCCTGATGCTGGTGTACCTGACACGGGTCGACCGTTTGGCGGATGCCCTTTCAAACTGGTCGTGGCTTTCACCGGTGCTGGCCACCTTCATTCTTCTTTCCATCGGTTTCTGGGGTATTCGCTTCTTTGGCCAGGGACTGCTGACCATGGTATCGAGGAACATGGTCATGAAATGGTTTAACCGGCGAAGGGGGCTGGCCAATGCGGTCCTTGGCATTTTTTCGGCCCTTGGATTCTCCGTAGCTCCCAAAATCTTGAGCCAGATTATAGACCGCTTGGAATGGAGGGGGGCCTGGATCTTCCTGGCCATTCTGGTGGGAGTGATCTTTGCCATATTTGTCTTACTCATATTCCGGGATAATCCTGAGGACTGTGGATTGGAGGCCGACGGTCCCATGAAAGAGCGAAAGAGCCGTCAGAGGCCCCCCAGCCTTCCCGATCATGATTTTACGCTGAAAGAAGCCAGGAATACCCTTGCTTTCTGGGCATTTACCCTGGCCCTTTCCTTGTCGGCCTTGTACATAAGCGGTCTGACCTTTCATGTGGTATCGGTATTTGAATCCTCCGGATTGACCCGGGAATTGGGTCTTGGTGACGTTATTCGCCTGAAGTTTGCCTTGATCCTGTACGTCGCGGGACTGCTGATTTCGAGTTTCGGTTTGACCTTGCTGGGAGACCAGCCCATTGCCTACTTTCTGATCATTGCCGGCAATGGAATCGTTTGGGGGCTTTATACGGTGCTGATCGGAGTCACCTGGCCCCGTTTCTACGGATTGAAGAACCTGGGTGCCATCTCGGGATTTTCGCTGAGCTGGACCGTTATTGGATCGGCGCTGGGCCCCTACATGTTCAGCCTCTCCATTGAGATGACAGGCTCCTACGACCTGGTGGGGTGGATCTGTCTGGGGATTTCAGCAGTGTTATTCTTGTTTTCTTTTAAGGCAAACAATCCGGGATTGCCTGCAGGCCTTAGTCAGATATAAGCCCACCCGAGAGCGGACAACAATAAAGATGCAGCCTTGGAGGGCTGCATCTATATTCCTTATTTCTTGAGGAAGAAATAGCTACATGGGGGTGATGGTGATCTTTACCACACTGGAGACAGCGGGGTAGGTAAAGCCATCGTTCACGATCCGCACGTTGCCATTCTCATCCTCTCCTCCATTGAGGCGGGCGGGCTGGTGGAGTCCCACACCGGGCAGTTCATTGACCTCGGTTCCTGCATCGTACAACATGATGTTGGAGGTGATGTCGCCGGAGAGTGGTGTGCCACTCACAAAGAGCGGAATTCCCATTTCGGAGGGAGAGTAGAACAGGTCGTTGCTATGCACCAGCATGGTGGCAAAGCTCAGGTAATCCCCTTCTTCGGCATCGAAAGTGAACTCGTAGCTGTTTCCGGGCAGCAGGACTCCCGGACCGTCTGCACCCACCGGAGTATTAAAGGCTCCGCTGTATTTTACACCTTCTTTCCCACTGAGCGCTGCTGCC
>CBDTYO010000019.1:0-19940 GCA_965364615.1 uncultured Bacteroidia bacterium | reverse complement strand
CAGCCACCTCATGATCTCAGGCTTTTTCCTGTAAGATGTATGAATACATCCTCCAGGGTATTCTGACGGATCTTCATTTCCCTGACGCGCACCTCCTCCTTTTCAAGGACCTGGTAGATCTCCTGAATCCTGGAAACCAGGTTCCTGGCACGGATCAAAAAACGATCCTCCCACCTGGTCACTGCATATCCCATCGCATTCAGTCTGGCTTCGGTCCGGTCAAGGCCTGCAGCCTGACTGGTGAAGAGGGTCATTTCCAGAATATCCCCTGCTCCGATGGAAGCCTTCAGATTGTCGGGGGTGTCCAGTCGAAGGAGTTTTCCTGAATCTATGATGGCTACCCGGTCAGCGATCCTCTCGGCTTCATCCATGTTGTGGGTGGTGACAATGACTGTTTTAAGTCGTGCCGTATCCCTGATAAAATCCCGCACAAGTAGCCGGCTCTGGGGATCCAGGCCTGCCTCCGGCTCATCAAAGACCAGGATTTCAGGATCATGCATCATGGCCATGATGACATTCATGCGGCGCTTCATTCCCCCGGAAAGGGTGGCGGCCATCTTGTTCCGCTTGGAGGCCAGGCCCATGGCCTCAAGCAACTGCTCGGCCCTGTTTCTGGCCTCTGTGCGGCTTACACTATACATCCTGGCACTGAATACCAGTTGCTCAAAACAGCTGAGCTTGCTCCAGAGGATGTTCTCCTGCGGACAGATGCCCACCTTGGCCCTGATATCCCTGTCCCGGACCGGCGCCACTTTACGACCGTCTATGAATACATCACCCTCATTGGGTTTCAACAGACCACACATCATGCGGATGGCTGTGGTTTTTCCTGCCCCGTTGGGACCCAGGAAACCAAAGACCTCACCCCGGTTCACCTCCAGGGAAAGGTGATCCACAGCAGTAAGATCTCCGTACTTTTTTACAAGATCCCTGATTTCCAGTGCAGCCGGACCGTTTGGGGCAATGGTTCCCATTGGTCAGGTAAGTTCGGACATTTCTTACTCCGAAACAATGCCTTTTTCAAAATTCCATACTTTGCTATCTTTGGGGCAAAGAACCCAAAAAACGCAAATTCATGCCCCGCATTTTTAATCCGGTAGACATTTCACAGGAGGAGAAAGAAGTTCGAAAAGACTATTTTGATCGCCATACTCCCGTGGTCATTTGCGACGATCAAGCCCAAGAAGGAGAGAAGTTCAAAGTGAAGATCAGGCTGGGTACAGCATACAAGCATCCCGACGATCCCGACCATTTCATTTCCTATGTGCAGCTATGGAACCGGGAGACTTTTATCGCCGAAGCACACTTTGCCCCGGGTGCCCTGGGAAATAATCCGGAACATGTGGAGGTGGATTTTTACATAGTCCCCGGTCCGGTAAGCATGAACCT
Organism: uncultured Bacteroidia bacterium; assembly: GCA_965364615.1. Classification (GTDB taxonomy): domain Bacteria; phylum Bacteroidota; class Bacteroidia; order Bacteroidales. Next base: position 18,551 of record CBDTYO010000019.1, on the reverse strand, counting down.
ATCTGCCATGTCGGTATGCACCAAGCATGGACTTTGGCAAAGTGAATCCCGGGAGGTGAGTATACGGAAAGGCTGATCCTTGGCTCTGCAGCCAAGGTTGCATAAGCATTTCAGACTGTTATATCACATACGGTGACCGTCCCATGGCGTATGTGCCCTTCGGGAAAAAACGGAAATAGAATACTAATCTTCCGGCAGTTCCTCAATTTCTTCATTCATGTACTCTTCTGTCTCATCATGCCCGTAGCCCGATGTTCCGATGAAGGATACAAAGGATATCTTCCACTCTCCTTCTACCTTTTCCAGGAAACGGACCTGAATGCTGTTGATTTCGACTACGTCGTCTTCGTATTCTGAAATCCACTTTTGATCGCAGACCACAAAAGCCGATTGTGGATAGATCTTCATCCGATAGTTCGTCTTTTCAACATTAATGTGAATGTCAGGACCCAGATCGTCTTCAGTCTGGTCACCCGTCATGAACCTTGACACGTCCTCCCAACCCAGGGCAAAGACATAACCATCGGCCCCTGCGGTTAGTCTCATATTCAGGGAATCCTGTACATGTGTGGAAAACATTCCCTCGAAATCCCGATCAATGTAGGTCTGGGTTTCTTTTTCCATTACGGCAATAATGGCTGCCCTTTCCTTTTCATAATCGATGGGTTGCTCGCATCCGGTAAATGCTATTGCCATAATAGCAAGGATCGATAGAATTGTGTATCTCATAGCTTAATTAGTTTGGTTAGTGTTTAGAGAATGCATTCCTGCATGCCATCCCAAGTATGCAAAATACAACAAAGCACTGGGAAAGTCAATTTATTATTACATTTGCTTGGGGTGAAAATTAGGATCGCCATATGGATTTTTTTACTAAGCGCCGGATTACCAGTTATCTCCGGCCAGGCTCCTCCGCCGGCCCCTGAAAAAGGAATTCTGGATCTCACCGGCACCGCTCTGGACCAACGCACCATCATCCGGTTGGATGGAGAATGGTTGTTCCACTGGCAGGAGTTCCTCACCCCGGAAGATTTCCGCCGCCGCCATGCCTCAGGGATGGCCGTCACCGTTCCTTCTTATTGGGCCAATTACCAGCTCGAAGGGAAAGCCCTCCCCGGGACGGGTTATGGTACCTACAGCCTCCTGATCATATTGCCCCAAGGATACCAATCGAGCATCTGCTTTGATATCCCGGTCTTTGACGTGGCCTATAAACTCTTTCTCAACCAGCGTATGATGAGCAGCAACGGTCAGGTCGGGACCTCTGCTGAGGAAGAGGAACCCTGGTATGATCCCTCCAGTTTTTGTTACATCCCCGATGGCGATACCCTGCAATTGTTGATTCAGGTATCCAATTTTCACCACCGCCGTGGCGGATTCTGGCAATCTGTGTACATGGGCGGATCCGACATCGTTCTGGGCAGAAAGGAACGTATAAGAATGTTCAGCTATTCGACCACGGGCGTGTTGTTTTTTTTCATGATCTTCTTTCTGATCTTCTGGTCCTTCACGCACAGGAACAGGGTGATGCTGCTCTTTGCCCTGACCACCCTGGGAATGGTCATCAGATCGGTGAATACCGGAATGTATCTTTCCAACGCCTTTGCAGAGGTGTCCTGGTCCTGGCAGATCAGGATGGAATACCTGGGTTCTTACCTGGCCTTTCTTTTTGGCTTCATGTTCCTGGACAAAATATTCCCGCGATACTATATGAAACAGCTGATCAGGATCAATACCTTGCTGTTTGTCCTGGCTGCGGTGAGCCTCTTTCTTTTGCCGGTGAAGATCTTCGCCTATGAGATGGTGGTCTATCAACCCCTGGTGGTGCTTGTCCTGGGACATTACCTCCTGATAAGTTTCTTCGGTCTATTAAAAGGAAGATTGCTCGACGGGGTTTTCTTCATATCTCTTGTCTTCTTTATTTTCACCCTGGTAAATAACATCCTCCTGGCCAACAGTGCCGGATCCGTTTCCAGCAACTATCTTTCCCAATTGTCCTTCCAGCTTTTTATCCTGGCCATGGCCGTGATGGTGGTCCTTCAATGGATCAGGAACAACCAGGAGCGTATTCAGCTCGAATCCTCCCTGCGCTTTAAGAACAGGGTGCTGTCGGTGATCGCCCATGACCTGAAGAGTCCGGTGGCCAGCGTGGCACAATTTACCGATTTGCTGGTCAACAAGCCGGAGCTGGCTGCCAAGGGCCATGTGATCAATTCCCTCAGGGAATCCTCCCAGGCAGCCGTGACCCTGCTGGACAATCTGTTGTACTGGGGCCGAAGTCAGGCCGAAGCATTGCAGATTTCACCTTCCCGCATAGACATGCAATCCTTGCTGACAGAGGTCTGTTCGCTGTTCCAGTACATGGCCGCACAAAAGGAACTTACCTTTACCTGTCACTCGGACCAGGATGCAGCCATGTATGCAGACCGGGTGCTCATGAATATTGTGATCAGGAACCTGGTCTCCAATGCCATCAAATTCACCCCTCAGAAGGGTTCCGTGGAGATCCGTGCCTGGCAGGAGGGAGATACCATTAAATGCTCCGTGGCCGATACCGGGGTGGGCATCAAAGAAGAATACCTGGAGCTTTTCAAAAAAGAGGGGCAACTGAGCAGCACCAGCGGGACAGACCAGGAGATCGGTACCGGACTGGGTCTGCAACTGGTCAGGGATCTTTTGGAAAAGAATAAAGGTACATTGAATATAGAAAGCAAAATAGAAGTGGGGTCCACCTTTACCATGACCCTGCCAGCGGATAAAAAGCAGAGAGATGAGGATAAGCAAGACAAGAAAGACTGAGGAGAATACCCACAGGATCGTTCTGATCAGTAAGACCCAGGAATTAAAAGGGTTTATCAGTGATCCCGGGCAAAGGAGCTACGTGCAAAAACGTTTGGCAGGGGATAAAGACTGGGCCCTGTTGAATCAGCTCGAGTATATGGAGTATTTCGTAGGCCTTGAAAAAAAGGAAATTCCCGGGCTCACCCTGGAGCTGGCCAGGAAAGCTGGATTTGAGTTGCACCCCAGACTGTTGGATCATGAAGTCGAATCAGTGCAGGTGGTGAATGGGGGGGTCGATCCCGAACAATGTGTGGCCTTTGCCGAGGGACTGGCCCTGACCAACTACCAGTTTCTGAAATACCTCAACCCGGAAAAAGCCAAAAAGCATTCCTTGAGGGAGATACAAGTGTCTGACGAGGGTTTGAACGAAGACCAGGTCTTGAAACTTGAAAACCTGGTAAAGGCTGTATACCTTGCCCGGGACCTGGTGAACGAACCGCTCTCCTTCCTCACAGCCGAACAGCTTTCTGTAGAGATTGAAAAAATGGGCTCGGAAGCCGGGTTTTCGGTGGAAGTATTTAATAAGAAGAAAATCGAGGTCCTGAAAATGGGAGGACTGCTGGCCGTCAACAGGGGAAGCGTGGATCCCCCCACTTTCTCCATCCTCACCTGGAAACCCGAGCAGGCAGTCAACCAGCGTCCCATTGTATTGGTGGGCAAAGGGGTGGTTTTTGATACCGGCGGACTCAGCCTGAAACCCACCCAGGATTCCATGGATTATATGAAGTGTGACATGGGGGGGGCAGCGGCAGTGGCCGGAGCTTTATATGCAGTGGCCAAAAACGGCCTTCCTGTCTGGGTGGTTGGTCTCGTACCCGCCACCGATAACCGACCCGATGGCAATGCCTATGTGCCCGGCGATGTGGTCACCATGTATGACGGAACCACGGTAGAGGTGCTGAATACAGATGCAGAAGGCCGCATGCTGCTTGCCGATGCCCTTAGCTACGCCAAACAATACGATCCTGAATTGGTCGTCGAGCTTTCCACCCTCACAGGTTCAGCCCAGGCAGCCATTGATAAATATGGAATGGTCGGCATGGGAAATGCTGGTCGCGAGCTCATGGAGAACCTGAAAGCAAGCGGTGAATACACCGCCGAGCGGGTGGCAGAGTTTCCCTTCTGGGATGAATACAAAGAACAACTGAAGTCCGAGGTGGCTGATCTGAAAAATATCGGAGGAAAATATGGAGGGGCCATCACTGCGGGGAAATTCTTGGAACATTTCACCGACTACCCCTTCATCCACCTGGATATTGCGGGGCCTTCGTTCAACAAGGCAACGTTTAAATATCATGGGAAAGGAGCCAGCGGTGTAGGTGTCAGGATCCTCTACAACTTCCTTCTTGAACGGTCGAAATAATTTCAATGCCCATGGAACACAAAATGAAAATAGGAATCTCCCACGGCGATATCAATGGGATCAGTTATGAAGTCATCATAAAGACCCTGCTGGATCCGCGCATATTGGAGATCTGCACACCCATCATCTATGGTTCTCCCAAGGTGGCTGCTTACCACAGGAAAGCCCTGAATATCGATAACTTTTCCCCCACTGGGATCATTTCGCCCGATGAGGCCAGGGGCAACAAGACCTACATCATCAATTGTGTGGATGAGAACATACGGGTGGAGCTGGGAAAATCCACTGAAAGCGCGGGAATAGCCTCTTATGCTGCCCTGAAGGCAGCCACCGACGACTTGGAGCTGGGGAAGCTGGATGCCCTGATCACCGGCCCGGTAAACAAGCACAACATCCAGCATTCTGCTTTCAATTACAGTGGACATACCGAATACCTTCAGGCCCGGTTCAAGGCCAAAGAAGTCATGATGTTGATGGTGAGTGATCTGCTCAAGGTGGGGCTGGTGGCCGGACATGTGCCCATCTCGGCGCTGAGCTCCTTCATCACCGAAAAGTTAATTGTGGATAAACTGCAGATCCTTGCCCGATCGCTGCTCACCGACTTCGGGATCAGGAATCCACGCATTGCCGTGCTGGGACTGAATCCCCATGCGGGCGACAATGGACTCCTGGGCAGTGAGGAGCAGGAGGTGATCATCCCCGCCATCGAGAAAGCCAAGCAGAAAGGCATCACGGCCATGGGACCCTATGCCGCCGATGGATTTTTCGGAGCGGGACGCTTCAGCCGCTTTGATGCCGTCCTGGCCATGTTCCACGACCAGGGCCTTTCTCCTTTCAAGGCCCTTAACATGGAGAGTGGTGTCAATTATACGGCGGGACTTCCGGTGGTGAGAACCAGTCCGGCCCATGGAACCGCCTTCGAGCTGGCCGGGAAAAACGAGGCTTCTCCCTCCTCTTTCAGAAATGCACTATACCTGGCCATAGATGTGGCACGTAGCAGGAAGCTGTATGATGAAATATCCAGAGATCCCCTTACAGCGGACAAAAGCAACGACGGAGGCAGGGATGAATCTCCCGAGGACCTGGAGGAGGAGGGCGGATCCTAAGAGACCTATGCCCTAATCATATACCCACACTTTCTCCTGCCTGTAAACAAACTGGAACAACTGGTCCTCCACAGGAAAGCAGAACATATAGTAGGATGCATTGCTGTGTTGGGGAAAATAAACATAACCGCTGACATGCTCTCCCGGAGCCAGCTCAATGGAACGGAAGATCTCCTCATCCACCAGCTCTTTTTCCTGGTCGATCATCTCCAGTTCCGTCTTAATTTGTTTATCCTGTGCAATGTAGTAGTTGGCAGTACCCATGGTATTGAACAGGGCATCGGAGATAAAGGCCGGATTATCCGTACTGAGGAAAGCCGCTGTGGTGGCCAGGAGTCCCACTCCGGCATCCAGGAATCCCAGCCATGTGTTGGCTTTTTTCTGTCCTTCCTTATCGTCCAGTATCTCATCGTAATTGAGCAGGACTTTGTCGGGATGAAGGGCCATGTGCGGCGGCTGAAGGGAAGAATCGGCCGTGGCGCTGTCGAGCAGCACGTAATAAAAGTCTTTGGCCTGGATGCTCAGGGTTTCCGGACTGCCATTGAAGACCACGAAATCGAATACCAGGTTGGAGCCGTAGATCCCATCAAATCCAAGTTCCACATCGATGTTCTCATTGCCCAGGGCAATGTATTCCCGCCCCATGGCAAAATTGCCTTCAGGGGCTTCAGGACTTATCTTGGTAACCATCCTGGGGGCTGTGCATGAGCAAAGCAACAGCAGGATAAGCGGAATGGGGTAAATTTTTTTCATAAGCGGGGCATGGTGACAATGAAATTGACACAAAAACCCTGCCGAAACAACGGGCAGCCAGGCTTTACCCTATCAGCGCACGGTATTGTTCCGCTGTAATCAAATCATCCAACTGCGAGGGATCGGAAATCTTGATCCTGATCATCCATCCCCCTTCATAGGGTTCCGAATTGACCAACTCCGGACCATCTTCCAGGGCAGGATTTGCCTCCACGACTTCACCATCCACGGGCATATAAAGGTCCGAAACAGTTTTTACTGCTTCAATGGTGCCAAAGGTATCCCCTTTGGAAAGGGTCTCGCCCTCGGTTTCAATCTCTATGAATACCACATCCCCCAATTCACCCTGGGCAAAATCGGTGACCCCCACCACGATCTCTTCACCTTCCACGCGAATCCATTCGTGTTCGGCAGTGTACTTCAGATTTTCAGGTACGTTCATGTATGAAAAAGTTAATAGGTTAATGGGTTAATGGGTTACTGATTCACCCAATAACCTTACACCCAAATGTAACAATTTAGTTGATACCCTGATCTGCTTTTTATCATATGGGCGAGTCTACAGGGTAAAGGTGAGACTGAAACCCACATTGTAGTTAGCGTTGGGGTAACTATTTGATATATAAGGCGTTGTAAGGCGTTGATCGTAAAAGGCCCGCACAGTGAACTTGGTGCCCAGCATGTAATCGGCCGAAGCTTTCAGGCTGAAAATGGTCTGTCCGGCTGTAATCTCGCTTCCTGAGATATCTTCCAGTTTTCTGATCACCGTCCGGTTGTTTCGCATGGAAAGATCGAGGCGGATGTTCAGGTCACTGGAAAATTCCCGCTGGTTGATGATCAGTGGCACCTGGTTGAAACGGTATCCTGCCCCCACGATAATCTCGGCACTGTTCACTTCGTTGACCTGGGTGTTGGCCATGTTCATGGCCACGGTCCTGGAACGCTTGTATTCGACCCGGGTGGTCAGGCTGTTTTTCCAATCCATGTTGATGTCGAAGAGTGGACTGAAATTCTCATTGATGCTGACCATGTTGATGTTGCTTTCCACCATGAAGTTCCCCTGGAGGTCGAGGGTATCAGGAACTCCGCTCATGGCCTCATAGTAGAAGGGATTGTTGATGAAGGAGCCCACACTGTATGTGGAACGGTACGAGTGGTTCATCACAATGGAGTTCACATACTTCTGCAAGGCCTCAATCTTCCCCAGGCCATCAAAGCGGACCTGCCAGTTGGGCATGACTTCCAGGATGGATTTGATGGCGTTCAGTCCTATACTTTCCGGATTCCCTCCTCCATAGGCTGCCAGGAAAGCGGGAATCAGAACCTCCTGGGAGGTGGGTCCATAGCCAGCTTTGTAGCCCACGTTCGCCGTATCATCGGGCAGCGTGATGCCCGAGGCCGCCTCATAGTTTTCAGCCAGACGCTGGGAGATGGTCTTCCTGTATACATTCTTCAGTTTCTCAAAGGCATCGGACGACTCTACCTGGTTGTCGATCTTTTCAAAGGCCGTAAGCAGCGAGATATAGGACATGCTGAAGTTGCCGCTATATACCCTTCCCCTCAGGTCTTCCTCGGGAAGGGTGCCATCCTCGTTGGCCGTAAAATATTCTGAATAGTTGGAAGCGAACATCCGGTTGGCGGTCAGGTCAATTTTCAGTCCGTTGAAGGGTTCAATGTTCATCCGAGCCGTAAACCTTTCCGTGTTGTTCATGGCATAGGGGTTGTTCTGGGTCCGGTCGGTGGTCAGCAATCCCCTGTCAAAGGCATTCAAAGCATAGCTCCGGTCCTGCCAGCCCGATATAAACCCCCATCCCGGTTCCATGCGTCCGTTCAGCGTCTGGGTCCCAAAATACTGGACCCCGGGAAGGTATCCGGGCAGCAAGGTCCCCCCGCTCCTGGAAAAGGTCACATTCAGGGTGCGGACGCTCATGAGGATCCTGACGGTGGATTCGGCGATGAAAATCAGCGGACTCTGACCCTTTTCAATGGTCCCGGTCACCACCACCCGTGTATTCCGGAGGGCTTTGGCAGAGGTGATTGATATGCGGGTATTGCTCAGGATCTCTGTATCCACCTCCACGGGTTGATTGTTCTCATCAAATACTTCTACCCCGATGTTTTCTGTTTTCAGATTATGTACCACATACCTCGGACGTCCTTCCCGCAAAAAGAGGTTCTCCCTGGTAAATACCTTGGTCTTGGTCCGGGTCTCAGATTCCCTTTTCCTGGAGGCTGCATTGCGGTATTTGTCATTGATGTCTTTCAGGTAGCCGATTTTGTTGTAGAGATTGACAAAATTGAGCTGGCCGTTGAGCTGGATGGTATTGGAGTTCTTGATGGAGTTCCCCAGGTTGATGGGACCATTGATGGGATCATCAGGAATGATGGGCCCCACATCCCATCCATAGGTGCCTCCATACCTGGCGCTGGCCGAGGTCCAGTCGAGCAGTGGTATTTTATTGATGGGGATGGTGTAAGAAGCATTGAACTGGTGAAAATACCTGGTGGAACGGCCAAAGTTCAAAATGGTATCCCTCAGGGCATTCCACTCATAATCATAACCATATCGGCCCTCGGGCTCATCGATCCGGGCAATATGGGTGGAAGAAAAGTCAAACCTCAGGTTCCGGGTCAGGTCAAACTTCAAATCGAAGTAGCGGTTCCAGAGGAAATCCTTCTTGAAGTTGGGCTCCACATAAAATCCTGGATTGTTGATGTTCTTGACCTGTCTTTCCATATAATACCGGTCCATGTCGGTGCGAAAGCTGACCCGCGAAGGAGTCACATTGAAGTTCAGGTCCTTGACCAGCCTGAGCCATTGTGAGTTCATCCATTTGACCGACTTGAACGGCTGTACGTTAATGGGCCGGGTATTGAAATTGTAGCTGATATTGCCCCTAACCTTGCGGGTATTGTAAAAATCCAGGTTGGGATTCTGGCTGACCATTTCATTCATGGAGAAGCTGGCCGACCAGTTCGACAGGCTGTAGAAATGCTTCTTCGTCCCGGCCTTCTGCATCCGCATATTGGTTACGGCAAAAGACTTTCGCTCCACCATATCCCTGGCATTCCGGATGATGGAGTCCCGCTCTGCTTTGGTCTCTGCTTCATCGATGGCCTCTTTCAGGGGGATATCCGGATCCAGGGGATTGTACTCGGGATTCACGATGGCCTTGGAATAGCTGGCAAAGACCGGTATATTCACCCCGCTCTCCTGCTTGAAAAACTTTCCCATCTGGAGGTTGGAGGAAACATCGTACTGGATGATCTGTTCCCGCTGCCTCTCCTGGACCTTCTGCTCTATGCTTCCAAATCCGGGCTGACTGGTATTCCCGGCAAGGGTCAGGTTTCCAAAATCGGCCAGCTTTACAGTGGCCCGTCCATTGGCGGCCCATCCCCCCTTCTCATTGAAATCGGTCAGCCGCAATTCGTTGAGCCATATTTCTCCCGATTTGGGCAGCCCGTCATCCTGTCCGTAAGGATTGCTTCCCGCTTTGGGGTTTCGCACCCCGATCATGATGGTGCGAATGCTGCTAAAATTGGGATTCCCGGATACCGAAATGCGGTTCCCCTTTTCATCCAGGATGGAATAGACCGAGTTCACGGTGACATTGCTTTCAGGATCGCTCATGGCCCGGTTGCGCTCCTGCTTTACGTCCTTCAGTTTGTCCAGTTCCACTTCGAACTTGTTCACTGCGGGCCATACGATGTAGCGGTCGCTCTCGCTGTTGTTGTCATACCTGCCCGGGGGGGTCAGCTCCAGGGGAACCTCATATTCGTAATAGTTATCCTGGTAGTCCGTTCCCAGCCGGATAAAGGCCACCAGTTCGTTGTGCTCCAGTACCTCTCCGGGGAGGGCTTCGGCATGGGCCTCCATGCGGATCTTCTTGTATTGCCGCATGTCGAGTTCCGTATTCTTATAGGCCGCCCTGGCATCCCCATCGGCCAGTTCTCTTACCTTCAGCAAAATGGACTGTTCATTGAGTTGCCTGAGCTGGGGCTGCATGGGATCAATCTGACGGGTAAATCCCGGAGGCAACACATAATTCACCGGCTCTTTGCCTGCGTTCTCCTCAATGTTCACCGCCGAAATGGACAGCTCCCCCAGGGGCGGCTCGGTTCCGGTCCAGTCCTCCCCTCCCTGGGTAAAAGGCAGGGCATACCTTCTCCACTCGCCCCGCACCAGGTCCAGCCTGGCAAAACGAAGGAAGGTGGTGTCCTTGAAACCGGTCATGAACATGCGCATGAAACGAATGGTCTTAAAATCGGAAATATCGCCCACGGTGCCCTCATAATTGTAGACCGGGATCCTGAACTGGTACCAGGTCACATCGGCCTTCTCTCCGTTCTCATAGGTCACCCGGTCCACCACCTTGTCCACAATGTGATTCCGTCCCACCTCCATTTCGTTCCGGTTGATATCGACCCGGTACACAAAATACGCTTCCCCTTCGCTGAGGGTATTGTCGCGGTTGATGTCCTCAATGTCCGGCAGGGAAGTCCCTGAAGTGGGATAGGATTCAGGATTGTCCAGGTCGCTGGGTGAGTTCCCTTCATGGTTGTTGTACTTCTTGTATCGGTCCAGGATCCCCAGTTGCTGGGCATCGTGCTGGGAACTTCTGTAATACAGGTAGTTGTCGGAAGAAGGATCTTCGAAAGCAGCGTCCCGTGCCTGCTGTGAGATCAGTCCGGCACTAAACAGATTTTCTATCTCATTCAGGTAATCGTCGGGCTCCTCGGAGAAAAATTGCACCTCGTCCTGGGTACTTAATCCGTCCAGTCCCACGTCCTGGAACCTCCGGGTTTCATCGCCTGCACTAAAGCCTGGCACCAGCGACTGGGTGAGGGGAACGCGGCCCCAGACCGTGGTATCCACCTTTTCGACCACCTCCGAGGTGGGCAATCCGTTCTCAAACACTTTCCGGGAGTCTTTCAGCACATCCTCGGAGATGTTCCCCAGGTTGAAATAGAGCTCCCCGCCCTCGTGATCGGGCATCTCCGCAAAGGGGTCCATAAGCCAGAACTCGATGAACTCCACATTGGCCTGCTCAAAATTGCTGGAGTAGATCTCGCGCATGATCCCCCCCCATCGATTTTCCGGTTCCAGGAGGTTTCCACTGTTGTCTATGCGCTCATAATCGTAATTATACGGTCCTCTTTCCGTGGGATAATAGGCCATATTCAGCACTGAGATCCGCGTAGGCACCCCGTTGGGATTTTCCTTGTTGGGAAAAATATCCTGCTCGTATACTTCATACACATAGGCACTGGACATAAAATCCGGATTGGCCTTGATGTAGTCGGGGGTCCGTGAATCGGGATTCACAAAGAGCGGATCGATATGGTACCAGGCCAGTCTGGCCCGGTTGTAGCCATAGCGCCGGTCGTTATTCAATTCCGCTTCCGGAAAGAACCCACGTGGAGTACTGGCCAGTTTCCAGGAAGAAAACTGCTTCAGATCAATGGATGTCTGGCTTCCCTCAAAGTCGTCGATGTAGGCATTTCCTTCTTTGGCAATGGCCTTGGAATGTCCGGGGATCAGATGGGCAAACTCCCCCACCACGGTAATGCTGGAGGGAGCCTTGGTCTCCAGAAAAGGCAGTTTGTCCACCAGGGTGGTCAGCCACTGCGATTCGGTGCTGTAATTTCCATTGAGCCCCCAGATGGTGTTGGAAATGGGTTCGTCCCCCACATTCACCTTCTGGGTGAGGGGCCTCTCGGTGAGGTGCAGCGCCGTGGCTCCCAGGTTGAACTTATCCGAGATCCTGTAATCGAGGTGGGTTCCCACCAGGGTTTTGGTCTGAAAATTAAACAGGCTTTGGTTCTCCAGGGCAATGCGGATGGGAGTCCCCGACTCCAGGATTCCCTGGTTGATGATGGTGACCCTTCCCAGCATATAATCCACCGTGTAGTCCGTTCCCTCCATCAATTCCCGTCCTCCGGCGGTAACCTTCACCGAACCCTGGGGAATATTCATGGCATTCAGCATGATTTCGGAGGAACTGGAAGAGGAATACTCCCCGGCCAGGAGGAATTTGTTTTTCTCGGCAATCTGCTGGGCCTTGGTCTTGGTGGAATCGTAAAGTTCCTGAAACACAAACCGCTCCACCGCATCGTCGGCATCGCCGGCATCCAGGCTGTCCCGGAGAATTCTCTCCAGGTCGGAGCCAAAAGGTTCCAGGAGTGGAAAAATGACCCGTCCGTTGGAAGGATTGATGGTGATCCCGGGCATGTAATCAAAGATCCCGTCGGGATAGGGATCCTGCTGGGAGTTCATATTATCCAGGTTCAGCAACCTGATCAGGATGGTCTTGTCCAGCTCCCCCCCGGGCAGGTAGTTGACCGCATTCCCTGTTTCATCGTCGCGGTAAAGCACGTCCAGGCTAAAATCCTGCTCGGTAACCTGGTAGGCCCCCAGGGCATAGACGTTTTTCATCATCAGGTCCCAGGTGTACGACCTGGGCGTGAAATTGGTGGGCTTCAAGAGCTTCATCATCAGGGAGGAAGGAGCACTGATCCCGCTGGACTGCGACAACTCCCCCACCTGGAAGGTTTGTCCCCGGTAGGTATATTCATAGGCCACCGCCAGGATCTCATCTGTATTCAGGGCCGTATTCAGGGAGATGTACCCCAGCTTTTCATTCAGGGTATATTCCCGGGGAGAAAGCAAACGGGCATTTTCTATTTTCTCAAAGTCGATCCCAAGCACCAGGCCCGCTCCCTCCAGCTCGCTGGTCACATTCTTGATGTCCCGGATGGCCGAATAGGTGTTGGTGAGCTGGTCGTAGGCATCGTTCAGATCGTTTCTGGGATAGTTGCCGGGTTTCCCGGGATCGCGGGTAAAGAAGACCGGGTTGGGTTCGCCCAGGTCATTGTTGGCCACAATGTTCCTCGATTCCTCAAAATTGGTGGTCTTGTTGGTCACCCATACCTCGATGCGTGTAATGGAAATATCGGAAGTGATCACAGGCAACCTGGACAGTGCCTGGTTGTAGGTTTCCCGGAAGTATTCGGAAAGAAAAAAGTGTTTGTTGGCGTCATAATCGTCGATGGTAACCGCATACTCGTTCAACTGGGATCCACCCTGCACATTGATCACCGACGATTCGCCCCGCTGCTGCGAGAACACACTGGTCACCGTGAGCTTTCCAAACTGCAATTCCGTCTTCAGGCCAAAGAGGCTCTGGCTCCCGCTGATCAGGGAACCTGGCAGTGGAAGATTCACATTGCCCCCTTCGATCTTCTTGATGATCTCGTCCTCCTTTCCCGAATACTCCAGTTTGGTCTGATTCTCAAAATCGAAGGTGGCCTCTGTGTTGTAGGATATGTCCATGGCCATCTTATCCCCGATGGAACCTGCCACGTTCATGATGATCTTTTCGTCGAAGGTGAAGGAAGGCACACTCCGCAGGCGCTCATTGATGTTGGGATTGTCCTGCTTGCTCAGGTTGAAACCAAAGATCAGTTCCGCACTTCCGGAAGGGACAATGTTGATCACATTGGATCCGAAGAGTCTGTCAAAGGCTTCTCCTCCCACCTGGATGGGGGGAATAAAGGAGAGTTGCTGTTCCAGAGACGATCCGCTGGATTTCAGTCTCCAGTAATCATTCACCTGTTTCCGGAATTCATACCTCTCGTACTCCTCCCGGGTCATCAGGGTTGGGGCCCGGTAATTCCAGCTGCCGATGGTTTCGGAGAAAACATATTTCCGGGTCAGGGGATCATAGATGATCTTTGAGTTGATGTTGGAAGGATTCTCCAGGTAGAGCGGCGAATTCAGGGAGGAAGAGGAGAAAGGATAGGCCCCTTTGTCGCTGAAGGGATAATGGAGGGTGGAATCCTGCGCACTGGCTCCATGAGCCAACAGAACACCAATGACTATCAGGAATATGTGGCTATACCGGTGGCTCACTATATAAACTTCAAGGCAGCCTTCACTACCTCTTCCGAAGAAAGCTCAGGCTGCTCTGATAAAATACGGGTCAATATCTTCTCAACGGTTTTCTTTGGAAAACCCAGCGCTACTAAAGCAGATAACGCTTCTTCGCGACTAGTATTGTCCTGCGTTGAGAATAATTCGTCTATTCCCGCACCTTTCCCCACCTTGTCCTTCAGATCCACGATGATCCTTTGGGCCGATTTGGCTCCGATGCCTTTAATTCCTTGCAATACAGCCACATTTCCCGACAGGATGGCCTGGGTAATTTCTTCCGGTGAAAGGGAACTCAGGATCAGTCTGGCCGTATTGGCACCGACCCCGGATACTGAAATGAGCATTCTGAAGATCTCACGCTCCTCCCTGCCTGCGAATCCATACAGGATCTGGGCATCCTCCCGCACCACGAAATGGGTATAGATCCTGCCCGATTTCAGCTTGCTGATCTGGCTGTAGGTTAGTACAGAAATGTGGATGTGGTAGGCCAGGTGACCTGCCTGCACGATCAGATGTGCCGGACTCTTCTCAACGAATTCCCCCTCAATATACTCATACATACCCCGTGGTTTTGGGATCTAATATAGCAAAATCGGGAGAGAAGATCAGAGGGTTTTCTTCATCTCGGTCTCTTCATAGGCCTCCACCATATCCCCCACCTTGATATCGTTGAAATTTTCGATGTTCAGACCGCATTCCAGACCTGTTACGACTTCCTTGGCGTCGTCCTTGAATCGCTTGAGCGATCCCAGCTCTCCGCTGTAGATCACAATCCCGTCGCGGATCAAACGGACCTTGGAGTTGCGCCTGATCTTTCCTTCCAGCACCATGCATCCCGCAATGGTTCCCACCTTGGTGATCTTGAATACTTCTTTGATCTCCAGGGTCCCGATGATCTCTTCCTTGATCTCCGGCGTGAGCATGCCCTCCATGGCCGCCCTCACTTCTTCGATGGCGTCATAAATGATGGAATACAAGCGGATATCGATCTGTTCTTTCTCGGCCAGCTTTCTTGCGGCCAATGATGGGCGTACCTGGAAACCGATAATAATGGCGTCGGAAGCAGCAGCCAGCAGAATATCCGACTCCGAGATCTGTCCCACCGCCTTGTGCTTGATGTTCACCTGGATCTCTTCGGTACTCAATTTGATCAGGGAATCTGAAAGGGCTTCAATGGATCCATCCACATCGCCCTTCACAATCACGTTCAGTTCCTGGAAGTTGCCAATGGCAATCCGGCGTCCGATCTCATCCAGGGTAATGTGCTTGGTGGTCCTCAGCTCCTGCTCACGCTGCAATTGCTCCCTTTTGTTGGCGATGTCCTTGGCCTCCTTGTCGGTGTCCATCACATTGAAGCTTTCCCCTGCCTGCGGAGCTCCGTTCAAGCCCAGGATCAGCGCCGGGGTGGAGGGACCTGCTTCTTTTATTTTCTTTCCCCTTTCGTTGAACATGGCCTTTACATGGCCGAAATATTGTCCGGCCAGCACCACATCCCCGATTTTCAGGGTGCCCGCTTCCACCAATATGGTGGCCACGTTGCCCCTTCCCCGGTCAAGGGTGGATTCAATGATGGTCCCCCGCGCCTGTTTTTGCGGATTGGCTTTCAGGTCGAGCAATTCGGCCTCCAGCAGCACCTTTTCCAGCAACTCTTCTATGTTGATATTTCCCTTGGCGGAAATCTCCTGACTCTGGTATTTCCCTCCCCAGTCTTCCACCATGTAATTCATTTGCGCCAGTTCCTCCTTGATCTTTTCCGGATTGGCTGCAGGCAGGTCTATCTTGTTGATGGCAAACACAATGGGAACTCCTGCTGCCGCTGCGTGGTTGATGGCTTCCACCGTCTGGGGTTTCACCCCGTCATCGGCGGCGACCACAATAATGGCCACATCGGTAATCTGTGCCCCCCTGGCGCGCATGGCGGTAAAGGCTTCGTGCCCGGGTGTATCCAGGAAGGTGATCTTACGTCCATCTTCCAGTTTCACCCCATAGGCTCCGATGTGCTGGGTAATGCCCCCGGCCTCACCGGCCACCACATTGGCATTCCTCACCACATCCAGCAATTTGGTTTTTCCGTGGTCCACATGCCCCATCACCGTCACAATGGGAGGCCGTGGCAGGAGATCTTCCGGATCATCCTCATCGTCCCTGATGGACTCGATCAAATCCGCACTGACAAATTCCACCTTGTATTCAAATTCGTCGGCCACCAGCGCCATGGTTTCAGCATCGAGTCGCTGGTTGATGGATACAAAGAGTCCCAGGTTCATGCAGGTTTGTATCACTTCCGTGGCTGGCACATTCATCATGTTGGCCAGCTCGTTGACAGAGACAAACTCTGTGACCTGCAGCACGTTTTGCTGTTGGGCCAGCTGATCGCTTTCTTCCTGCAACCTGGATTGCACTGCATCGCGCTTTTCGCGCCTGTATTTCGAAGTTTTTGACTTGGATCCCTTGCTGGTCAGTTTGGCCAGGGTGTCTTTGATCTGCTTTTGTACATCTTCCTCATTGACCTCCGGCCTGGTGGCTCTTTTTCGTTTCTTTCCTCCTTTATCCCGGCTTGCACCTGCTTTGCCTTTATCGAAGTCGACCGGTCCGGAGTCCTTTCTGATCCGCTTTCTTTTCTTCTTCTGGTCAAGATGTACATCGTTGTCCTTGCTGGAAGCCACCGGCTGTTTCTTCTTGGGCTCCCTTTTCTCCGGCAGATCGATCTTGCCCACCACGGTGGGACCGCTCAGTTTTTCTACCCGGGTGGGGATCAGGTTCCGTTCCTCTTTCTCCTTGGCAGCTGCCTCTTTTGCCTCTGCTTCTTCCTGGGCCTGGACCTTTTCAGCCTCCTGTGCTTCGGCCGCACCTTGCTCTTCAGCTACCGCTTCGGATTCCGCTTCTGCGGGTGCGGTTTTTTCCTTCTCGCCAGTGGCTTTTTTCTCCTCCGGCTTTGCGCCTTCCTCTTTCGGACTTTCCTCTTTGGCCTTTTTGCCCGGCCGGGTCTTCTGGTTCATCTTATCCAGATCGATCTTGCCGATGACCTTGGGCCCCCCTTCTGCCACTGCTTCTTCTGCTACCTTGGCTTCTTCGGTTTCTTCTGCTTTTGCTTTGTCGGTCTTTGTGGTTTTTGGCTTTTCCTCTTTTTCAGGGGCTGCCTCGGGTGACTTGTCCTCGTCTTTGGCCTTGCTGGCAGGCTTGGCTGCTTTCACAGGCTTCTCCTTTTCTTCCTCGACAGGTTCCTGTGCCAGGTCTTCAGAAGGGCCGGCGGTGGTATCTGTAATCAGAAGTTCCTCTGAATCTTCCTGTTCAGCGGCTGCCGGCTCATCCTCCAGGGAAAGGGTTTCCTGCCTCTCCCTAAGATTTCTCAGGGTCAGCTTCTCCGATTCCTTCTTCACATTCAGGTCCGTACTATACTCCTCCAGCAGGAGGTCATAGAGATCCGGATCCAATTTGCTGTTTGGATTGGAATCGATCTTATGTCCCTTTTTCCCAAGAAATTCAACGATGGTGGAAATCCCCACGTTAAATTCCCTGGCAGCCTTGCTCAGCCTTGTTGCCTTTCTTTCAGCCATATAATTTTATTCAAATTCTGCTTTAAGCACATTGACCAATTCCTTGATGGTTTCTTCTTCCAGATCGGTCCTTTTCACCAGGTCCTCTACGCTCAGGTTCAATACTGATTTGGCCGTATCGCAGCCAATGGCTTTGAGTTCATCAAGTACCCAGCTTTCAATTTCATCTGCAAATTCTTCCAGGTTCACATCCTCATCGTCTTCATCCGATTCCCGGTACACATCAATTTCATAGCCGGTGAGCTGACTGGCCAGCTTGATATTCAGTCCCCCCTTGCCAATGGCGAGGCTGACTTCCTTGGGTTGCAGGTACACCTCTGCCCGTTTCTCCTCGTCATCCAGTTTGATGGAGGTGATTTTGGCAGGGCTCAATGCCCGGGTGATAAACAACTGGAGGTTGGTGGTATAGTTGATCACGTCAATGTTCTCATTTTTCAATTCCCTCACGATGCCATGGATCCTGGATCCTTTCATGCCCACACAGGCCCCCACCGGATCGATCCTCTCGTCATAGGATTCCACGGCCACCTTGGCCCTTTCACCGGGTACCCTGACAATCTTTTTGATGGTGATCAGGCCGTCAAAGATCTCCGGTACCTCCAGTTCAAAAAGGCGCTCCAGGAATACAGGAGAGGTGCGTGACAGAATAATCAGTGGATTGGCATTGCGCATATCCACCTTCACCACCACCGCCCTGATGGTATCTCCCTTGCGGAAATAATCGGAGGGTATTTGTTCGGTTTTCGGCAGGATCAGCTCATTGCCCTCGTCGTCCAGGATCAGGATCTCTCGTTTCCAGACCTGGTACACCTCACCGGTGACCACATCACCGATACGGTCCTTATACTTGTTGTAGAGATGGTTCTTCTCCAGCTCCATGATGCGGGCGCTCAGGTTCTGGCGCAGCGCCAGGATGGCACGCCGTCCAAAATCCCCCAGTTTCACTTCATCGGTCACTTCTTCGCCCACTTCATAATCGTCGTCAATTTCCTTCGCCT
>CBDTYO010000018.1:0-20090 GCA_965364615.1 uncultured Bacteroidia bacterium | reverse complement strand
AGGATGGCCCATGCGGGGATGGAAAACCGGTTTGCTTGAAACCAATGGGTTTATCAAACCCCACGCCTGGTACATTGCCTCACAATACAGGGACGATCCCATGGTGAAAATCACAGTAAAAGACAGCATCATGGCCGATTCCCTGAATAGGCTTTCCAGCTGGCAAACCAAATGGGAGGGAGCACCGCTGGTCGATCATTGGAGCTTTGTGAAAGATAGTCTCCCAAAGGAGGTAGTCATTTTTACCAACTGTGACAGGGTAGAACTTTCACTGAACGAGCGATTGGTAGCATCCCTGAAAAAAACGGATTTTCAGGACAGGGTCATCAAGACAAAGCTGCCTTATGAAGAAGGGGAGCTTGTGGCCCATGCCTATTACATCGACCCGGGGGGAGAAATGCAGAAGGTATCTGATACCCTGATTACGTCCCATGCCCCCCATGCCCTGGCCATGGAGCCCGGCCAAAAGCAGTTATTGGAAGACCGGCGGGTCATTCAGATTGCCACCAGCGTGGTGGACAGCATGGGAGAAATCAATCCCGGGAGCAGGCACCTGGTGAATTACCAGCTGGATGGTCCGGGCAGAATCAGAACCATCGACAATGGAGACCTGGCCGACCACACACCGTACGGATCCTCCTCGAAAGAAGTCAGGAAAGGCAAACAACTTTTGATCCTGCAGGCCGGAAGCGAACCGGGCGATTTGATCATCAGTGCTTCGGCAGAGGGGCTCAAACCTGCCACAGTAAAAATTAAAAAGGAAGAGTAAAAGCACCAACATGGACAAACGATTCGGACCCACACTGGTATTGATCCTGGTCATTTTCTTCATCCTGGTCCAGGCCGGTAGCCTGGTGGTGGTATTTATCAAGGAAGGACTGGGGATCTTCTGGACCCTGGTGCTGCTCCTTACCCCCCTGGTTATCATCATTGCCCTGATCACGGTCTACCTGGAGCGCATGAAGGAACTCGACGAAGAGGAAAAGGACGATCTTACGAAATATTGAACTTCTTCTCGATAAGCTCTCCGTTCATAAATCTGTAGGTGGTGGCCACATTGGAGTCCACGTCCAGGTCTTCCAGCTCAAATTCAATCCCGGGGAAAGCAGCACTTCCTTTGGCAACACTTTCCACTACATCCCTGGCATCTTCCATGGCAATGGTTGCGGAGTACACTTCCTCGCCTCCGGGTTTGAATACATAATCGGTATGGTGCTCCATTCCAAAGGCATAATGAACCTCGACCTGCTGGGCTTCATCCAATACCTGCACAGATTTGATGGTGATTGCTCTCATGCGTATAAATTTAGTAAATTAAACACAAAATTCTTTGGAAATGGAAAAGATGATCCCCCTCTACAACACCGAAAACATTCCGGGTCAGAAATATGAGTTGATCGGCCTGGTCAAAGGGTCCATGATCCAATCAAAACACCTGGGCAGGGACATTGGGAACATGCTGAAATCCATTGTGGGAGGAGAGCTCAGGGGCTATTCGGAAATGCTGAATGAAGCCAGGGCCATCGCCCCCAAACGCATGATGGAGGACGCCCTTGACAAGAAAGCAGATGCCGTGGTGAACCTCAGGTACACCACCAGTGCAGTGATGCAGGGTGCAGCAGAGATCCTGGTCTATGGGACGGCTGTGAAGTTCATATAGTTATTTTTTCGCTGCCTTGATCCCAATGGTGATGGTGGTGCCCTTGCCCGACTCGCTTTCGATGTCCATCCACCCGTGGTTTACCTCCACAATCTCGTGGGAGATCTTGAGGCCCAGCCCGGAACCCTTTTCACCCCTGGTGCCGTTGGTGGAAACATGCGTGCGCGCATCCAGCAATTTTTCCTTGATCGAATCGGGTATTCCTATTCCCGAGTCGCTGATGGAGATAATGATCTGTCCCTGCTGTTTCCTGGAAGTGATTTTGATGCTTCCTTTTTCCGGAGTAAACTTCATGGCGTTGCTGACCAGGTTCCGGATCACTATATAGAGCTGGTCCCTGTCGGCTTCCAGGTAGTGCTCCTCATTCACGTCCACTTCCACTTTCAGGTCCTTTTCCTTAAGGCCAATGTTGATGAGCTCGAGACTTTCATGGATCAACTCCATCAGTTGCACCTTCACAGGGGTGGCCTTGAGTTTTCCGGTTTGAGACCTGCCCCATACCAACAGGTTGTCGAGCAGGTTATAGGTTACTTCTGAAGCACTGGCCATCATTTTGAGCAGTTCATTTCGCTCCCTGGCCGGAAGTCCGGGGTTATTGATGAGCATTTCCAGGGCCTGAAGGTTATAGCCGATGGGGGCCCTCACATCGTGACCAATAATGGCAAACAATCTGTTCCGGGCATTCATGGATTCCACCAGGTCCTTATTGGTGGATTCCAGTTTCTTCTTTTGACGCTCCAGTTCACGCGATACCGATTGCAGTTCGGTGGTTCGCACGGCCACCAGGTCCTCCAGGTGGTTTTTCACCTCACTCACCTCCTCTGCCAGCTTGTGTGCCTTCTTCTGCAAATAGTTCGATTTATCAGCAAAAATATAAGCATATACCAGCAGGTAGATGAACATGGTATAATGGACCACATACGCAGTATCGATTAAATCAATCTCATTGAGCATATCGTTTAAGGTACCTGCGAACAGGATGAGCAATCCCAGGGTAAACGACGGGGCATGGCTCCTTCCGCGTATCCAGGCCAACATAATCACATACAGGAACACCATGCTCACCAGGAGGAAGAACCCAAAAAAATAAATCAATGAAAATGAAAAGAGACTGATGGGAGACACGATGACTATGGCAATGAATACCACTGAAATCCAAATGATGATCCTGAAGATCCACTTGGGAAACTCAAAGGGAAATAAGGAACGGATCATCAGCGTGAAGAAGGGTGCAAAAAAATAGACGTTCAAATAATCAATCCTGGTTGCCGTAAGTCCATTGAGATTCAGGTTTGTGAACACAGGCAATTCCGAAATCAGGACCACCCTGAGCGCCATCAGGAAACAAATAACAGAGAAATAGAGCCTGTATTGCTCGGTCCGTATCAGATACAGGCCTAGGAAATAGACCCCGATGATCAGGAAGGCCCCGATAAGGAAATGCCCCCTGAACAATTCACGGGTTCGCTCCGCCTGCACCTGGGCATTACTGCCCAGGGATATACACCCCAAAATACCGCTTAGCCTGTGATCGAAGTTGGACACTTTCACCAGCAGCTCCACCTCCTGGCTCTTCACATTTCCGGTCATGACCGGCCTGCTGTAGCGTGTCACGGTTTGAAATTTATTGACTCCAGGAAAGCCCAGGTAATCGATGGCTTTCCCGTTCAGGAAATACCCCGAGGCAGAATAGACATCCTCCACATGCAAAGCAATGTCGTTCATTCCGGCCGGCAACAGGATTTTCAGTCTGTAGGTGGCAAAGCCGTAGCGCGTCAATTGGGGATATTCGTCCTTTTGGGTGAGCCAGGATCCTGGCACATTCATATAGATCATTTCTCCGGAGATCTTCTCCTCGGCCGGATTCAGCATCTGGTTCCAGTAGAACTCAAATTCGCCCCTGAGCTCCACCGGACCTTGGGAGTTGAAATCATAGCCAGTGAGATCTATCACTCCTTTTACAGCTTCCGGAACCTGCTGAGCCTGCAAGTCCGGAAATGAAAAAAAAATGGTGACAAACAGATATGTTACTGTCTGAATTCTCATGGCAGATCTAACTGATAAAGTTATGCTTTTTCTTGGATGAATGAGCGATTTTTTCTCTGAAGCAAGTTAGAAATGACCAGTGCGGAGGTAATGACTACCATCCCTACTATGGTCAGCAACTGGGGATACTCCCCTGGCAGTAAGAGCCAGCTTAGTACAGCTCCAAAAAGCGGGATCAGAAATTTCCAAAGATTCAGGTCGGAAACCACGATCCCGGGTCTTTTCAACAAGGTGATCCAAATGGATATGGCCACCGATGATAACAAACTCAGCCAGGCCAGGGAAAGAAAATAGACAGGGGGCCTGGGCCCAAAATGAAATCCCTCAAGGGGAAGAGAAAAAAGGTACAGTGCAGCCCCCCCTATGATCATCGAGGCAGAGCTGATGACCAGGGGCGTAATATTCTCTTTCTCCCGGGCCACGATCACATTGGTGAATCCGGAAAGCACGTTGATCCCGAGCATGAGCATGAGACCGGCCAGGGCCACATGACCCGTAGCAGACTGGGGATCCTTTCCCAGGCTCACCAGCACCACCCCCAGGATCCCGAAGAGGATCGCCAGGGTCTTTCCCAGGGTCATCCGGTCGCCGGGCATGATAAAATTCGCCACCAGGGCAATGAAAAAGGGCTGGGAGCCGATCACAATGGCTGCCACTGCGGCAGGGATCATATTGATGCCCGTATAAAACATGGTATATTGGAGGAAGGTTTGAAGAAAAGCAAAAAGCAGGATCATCTTCAGGTTTTTCCTGAGGATCCTGAAATACCCGGGATTGTTTTTATAGGCCAGTGGCAAAACCAGCATGCCGGCAATGAAAAAGCGGGTCACCGCAAATTGCAGCGGCGTGGCATACTGCAGACCGATCTTCACCCCGGCAAAGGCCGTGGACCATAACAAACACGATAGGATTGCCAGAGCTGCTGTATTGATCCTGGAATGGCCCATGTCCATCCCTAGAAATCATCTCCCAGCGCAAATACCGGCTTCCGGTTCATCCACCTTCCCCTGGTGAAATCCGGAAAATCCTGGGGCTCACCATTGTTTTCTATGGAGCGTTCGGAAAGGGGGGTAATGGCGCTCCAGGCAGCTGCGTCATAGGCATCCAGGGGGGCCTCCATCTTGCGCTTGACAATTTCCACAAAAGCATGATCCACAAAGAAATCCATTCCTCCGTGACCGCTGCCCGTGGCATATTCTCCATGCTTCCTCCATAAGGGATGATCGTACTTCTCCAGGTAGGTATCCATCTCCTCCCATTGGTGTTCAGGACTGACGCCTTCCACATAGATCCGTTTCGTATGATAATCAAACTCGGTGAGTCCGGCTGCCCCCTGAACCCTGAAGCCCAGTGAATAGGGACGGGGCGAATTGCAGTCATGGGTCACAATGATGGTCTCACCCCCTGTGGTTTCGATGGTGGAGGTGATCACATCCCCCTGCTTCCATTTCAGGGCAGCATTGGGATGATGGGGTCCTCCCTTGGGATGATTCACAATGTAGCGGTTCAGGCCAATGGCTTTGGAAGCATGGGAGGTCAGGGAGGAAAACCTGTTCCCCCGGTTGATATCGAACATAGTGGCCACAGGCCCCACACCATGAGTGGGATATACATCCCCGTTTCGGTAAAGCGAATGCTGGGTGCGCCAGGCAGATTCCGATATTCCTTTTTCACCAAACTCCACCCCCTGGCCATAGGCCGTGATGCCATCATTGAATTTGACCCCCCGGAGATCGTGCTGGTATCCACAGCGGGCGTGGATCAGTTCTCCAAAAAGGTCCTCCCGCACCATCTGGAGCACAGCCATCACATCTCTCCGGTAGCATACATTCTCCAGGATCATGACCGGCACACCGGTTTCCTCGTAGGTATTGACCAGGTCCCAGCACTCTTCCAGGGTGTTGGCAGCACTTACCTCCACCCCCGCATACTTGCCTGCCCGCATGGCGTCGACCGACATACGGGTGTGCCACAACCAGGGAGTGCAGATGATGACACCCTCCAGGTCGGAGCGTTGCAACATCTCGCGGTAGGCATGGTCGTCTCCGGTATATTCTTCGGCCTTCTGCTGTCCCCCTCTTTGAATCATTGCCTGGGCCTTATCCAGGGCATCCTGATCCAGGTCGCAGATGGCCGGTACCACCACATCATCGCGCTGCAAAAGGTTGTTCAAGTGGTTCCTGCCACGCAATCCCACCCCGATAAAACCAATTCGTGCCTTTTCTCCGCTGCTACGAGCGAATAACGGAAAAGGCAAAGCCACTGCTGCACCGGCCAGCATGCCGGTCCTGATAAAATCTCTTCGTTGCATAATTTCTATTTACTGAGAAAACTTATCCCCAAAGGGATTCCGGATAAACGCCTTCATCCACCAGCTTTTGGATGGCCGCCTGCACCTTGGGTTTATCGTCCTGGTATGTCACCCCGAACCACGACTCGGGAGTCTGCAGTACGGACATTTTGGATATTCCGGCATTGATCATTTTGTCCACAACATAAGGTATGAAGAGTTCCGCTTTGGGATTGTCTAGATTCTCTTGCAGGAATCCTTTGAAAATCTTCTCAATGTGGTCAAAGAAATCGGGAGTGAATCCAAAAAGGTTCATGGACACAGTCGACATGGGATCCAGCAGGTGGATGGAACCATCTTCATCTTCGAAAACAATGTTCCCGTCCTGTAGAAAAATTTTGGTGCGTTCCACCATGCCCTCCAGGTAACCCTGACGATCGACCTTACAAATACCGCGGGCCACGGACCCGTGTTCCGAGATGGTTTTTTGCAATTCAAATCCCACCATGCAATGGTGGCCCGCTCCTGTTTTGGCCACCTGTGCCAGAAAATGCTGCATGATCTTATAGGATTTCCTGCCATAATAGTCATCTGCATTGATCACGGCAAAGGGCTCCTTGATGACGTCCCTGGCCATCATTACAGCATGGGCGGTCCCCCAGGGCTTCACCCTGTCGGGAGGAAGGGAATAACCCTCAGGGAGATCATCGATGGACTGGATCACATAATCCACTTCCAGGTGGGAGGGGAACTTCTTGACATAAGAGGTCCGGAATTCCTCCTCCATCTTTGGAGAAATGACAAACACAATGCGTCCAAATCCGGCACGGAGGGCATCATAAATGGAGTAGTCGGTGATGGTTTCTCCAGAGGGCCCGAACGGATCCACCTGTTTCATTCCCCCATAACGGCTTCCCATACCTGCTGCAAGGATTAAGAGTGTCGATCGCATATATTTTATTATTTATTACAGTAAAAGGATTGGTAAATGTACTGATCCGGTGCAAGCTTTCCAAGCGGCATTATGCTGATTAAAATATTTGAGATAATCAAGAAAAGATTAAATTTACGGCCAAACCCTTAACCATCTAAACTTCTAAATTATCCTTCCATGAGTAATTCTACCAAGTATAAAGTCGGACCGGCGATACCGCTGATGATTGTAGGTGTTGTCTTCTTCATGATCGGTTTTGGAGTGGGTATCAGTGGTTTTCTGACCCCTGCACTTCGATCTGCTTTTGACCTGACCACCGGACAGTCCTATCTGGTCACTGCCGCCATCTTTTCTGCCTTTGTGATCTTTGGCCGTCCTACCGGATGGGTGATCAAGAAAATAGGTTACCGCAGGGCCATGATGGTCGCATTCTTTATCATGGCGCTGGGCATGTGGTTATTTGTCCCGTCATCCAAATCAGTGAGTTTTCCACTGTTTCTGGTAGCTCTCTTTGTGGGAGGCATTGGTAACACCGTATTGCAGGGAGCGGTCAATCCCTATATCACCATCCTGGGACCAGAGGACACCGCAGCGGTCCGCATGAGCCTTATGGGGATCATGAACAAACTGGCCTGGTGGATGGCTCCCCTGTTCCTGGGGTTGTTTATCGATCTGGCCAAGGTGGAGGTAAACGACATCATTTTGCCCTTCTATATTGTTACCGGCATCATGATCGTACTGGGCATCTTCGTGTATTTTGCCCCCCTTCCCGAAGTGAAGATGAAGCAGCAGAGTCGTCCTATGCGGCTGGTAAAACAAGTGTGCTACAATTCCCGCACCTGATCCTGGGCGTTTTGGCCCTTTTTCTGTACGTGGGTATCGAAACACTGCCCATGGCTTCCATCATCGATTTTGCCAAGGCCACCTTCGGGGATGCTCCCAACCTGGAGAACTATTCAAGGTTTGTCACCATCGGGCTGGTGGTAGGTTATGTATTTGGGGTGATTGCCATTCCGCGGTTTATATCACAGCAAAGAGCCCTGATTGCCTTTGCCTTCCTGGGGATTGGTTCTTCTCTTTTATTGATCTATCTGCCGGCACAATATGCTTTCTATGCCTTGCTGCTTGCCAGCTTTTCCAATTCACTCATGTGGCCCGCCATCTGGCCGCTGGCTATGAAGGACCTGGGTAAATTCACCAAAGCCGGGGCCTCCATACTGGTGATGGCCATTGTTGGTGGAGCCGTTATCCCCCTGATTTTCGGAACCATTGTGGATGCTGTCAAAACCACCGAAGTGCCAGTGGTGGCAAATTACCAGACTGCCTACTGGGTGATGGTACCCTGCTATCTCTTCATCCTTTATTTTGCTGTATCCGGTCATAAAATCAGAACCAAGAAAATATGAGCAAACTCTATATAGGTGTTGATATCGGCGGCACCACCATCGTGGCTGCCAGGTTCTCATCCAGCAAATTACTGGATAAGACGGAAGTGCCCACAGGAGCCGACAGACCCGCCGAGCAGATCATGGAATCCTTGTTTGAGGCCATTGACAATGTATTGACCGACGAAGTGGTGGGAATCGGGATCGGAATGCCCGGTTTCATGAATTCGGAAACCGGAGAGATCCTTCAGATCAATAATATCCCTTCTTTCAATGGTTTTTTTGTGAAACCTGCAGTAGAAAAGCGATTCGGCCTGCCTGCCTTTCAAAGCAACGATGCCAATTGTTTTGCCCTGGGAGAAACCTACTATGGCGCAGGGAAAAAATACAAAAACCTGGTGGGCGTAACCCTGGGAACAGGACTGGGGGGAGGCGTCATCATCGACCGGAAAATCCATACAGGACTTATGGGAGGAGCCGGTGAGCTGGGATGTGTTCCCTTCCATGGCGGTATTGTGGAAGACCTGTGCAGCGCTGCCCTTTTCAAGAACAAGTACCAAAGTACCGGAGCTGAATTGTATAAAAAGGCCAAAGCGGGTGACAAGGAGGCCATGGCGGTGTTTGAAGAACTGGGAAACTACATCGGTGAGTTCCTGGTCACTGTATTGTATATCCTTTCTCCGGAAGCATTTGTCATTGGAGGTTCGGTATCCAACTCCTGGGACCTGATCGAGAAACCCATGCGCGCGAGAATGGAAGATATCTATCTCGTTCCCATGATCAGCAAAAAGGTGGAGCTGGTTCGGGCCGAACTGGACAATGCGGGACTCTATGGAGCTGCTGCCCTGCCCATATCTCAGATGGATTAGCCATGATGAAGGTGGAAGACATTGCCGGCCAATTTGCCACAAACGGCCACATTGAAAAGGTGCGGCCCCATGGCGGTGGACACATCAATGACAGTTATCGCCTGGTGAACAGTGCTGCGGATCAACCAGACTACCTCTTGCAAAGGGTCAACCACTTTGTGTTCAAGGATGTGCCCCTGCTGATGCAAAACATGGTGCTGGTCACGGACCATGTCAAGGCCAAGATCCGCAAGGAATTCCCCCATGAGACCGAAAGGCGCAGCCTGACCATTGTACCCACCCGGGACGGGCTTTCCTATTTCAAGGATCCGGAAGGAAATTTCTGGAGGGTTCTTCGTTTTATTGAGGATCACCTGGTGTTTGACAGCACCACCGACCCGGCCATCGCCTATGAAGGAGCAAAGACCTTCGGGGCTTTTACGGCCATGCTCAATGACCTGGAAGCAGCACAGGTGGGAACCGTCATCCCAGATTTCCACAACATGAAGTGGAGGCTGACACAGCTGAAAGACAGCATTAAAAAAGATACTGCCGGACGGTTGAAAGTGGTGAGAAAGGAAATCGATTATGTGGAATCCCGCTCTAAAATGATGCTGACCATCCATGAACTGGGAGAAAAGGGTAAGATTCCTCTTCGGGTAACCCACAACGACACCAAGATCAGCAATGTGCTCTTTGATGCCCATAAGAAAGGCTTGTGCGTCATCGACCTGGATACCATACAACCCGGTTATGTGACCTCCGATTTCGGTGATGGGATCCGGACACTGACCAATACCGGGGAAGAGGACGATCCCAACCTGGACAGGATCAGCATGGACCTGGAACTCTTTGAGGCATTCGCCTCTGGTTTCCTGGACTCCACCAGGGATATCCTGTCCCCCACCGAGAAGGATGCTCTGCTATATGCAGGGTTGCTCTTCCCTTACATGCAGGCAGTGCGCTTTCTGATAGATTACCTGGATGGGGATATCTATTATAAGGTAAAGCATCCGGAACACAACCTGGTCAGGACCCGGGCCCAGCTGAAATTGACACAGGACGGTGAAGATAAAATGGATAAGCTCAGGGACATCATACAGAAACTATCCTAGGGGCTTATGATCGTTTCCAAAAACAGGATCCCATTTGACACCCATTCCATTGGCCACCAGAACTGGGTGCTGGCGGAAGGCATCCAAGCCACCTTCACCATGGGACACGACGGATCGAACATCTATCTGTCATACACGGTGGTCGAACCCCAGGTCAGGGCTGTCAATACAGCGTTTAATTCTCCCGTGTGGGAGGACAGCTGCGTGGAGTTCTTTTTCTCGCCTGCCCGGGACAAAGCCTATTATTACAACTTTGAATTCAATGCCATAGGTGCAGTGCTGTGTGGCTATGGGAAAAACCGCCACAACAGGGAACATCTCCCTGATTCGGTGCTAAACCTGGTAGAAACGGTGCCCTCACTGGGCAAGAAGCCCATTGCAGGGATCTGGGGAGAGACACAGTGGGATCTCCAGGTAAAAATTCCACTGGAAGTCCTGGTTTTCCACAAAATTGAAGATTTTTCCGGTTTGGCGGCGAAAGGAAATTTCTACAAGTGCGGAGACAAGCTTGAACACCCCCATTATCTGTCCTGGGAGCCGGTCGGCAGTGCCCAACCCAACTTTCACCTTCCTGAGTATTTCGGCAAGCTCACTTTTCAATAAGTTTATTATCAAACAGTGGGCGCATGGAAAAATCACCGGAAAGGATCCTGTCTGAGAAGCTATTCAAGAAAATCTGCCGCAAAATGGGGACCACCCTGCGGGACCACCAGATGGTAGAGGAGGAGGATCATGTGCTTGTGGGATTGTCAGGAGGCAAAGATTCCATGATCCTTTTGGCCGCTCTTGCTGAAAGGCAAAGAGCTGTGCCATTTCCCTTCAGTCTTTCAGCTGCCCATGTGGAAGCCAAAGGTATTGGGTATGAGATAGACCAGTCAAAACTCAGTGCTTTCTGCCAAGATCTCGGGGTACCCCTGCACTACCGGAGCATTGAGCCTGACCTGAACAAAGATCCCTCCAAAGCTGCCTGCTTTGTCTGCTCCTGGCACAGGCGCAAGGTTTTATTCAATCTTACCCGGGAATTGAACTGCCAAAAGCTGGCCCTGGGTCATCACCGCAACGATGCCATTGAAACCCTTTTGCTAAACATGATCTATCATGGATCGATCAGCTCTCTCCCCTATACCCTGAGCATGTTTGGGGGCAGGATGAAACTGATCAGGCCCTTGATGGACCTGGAAGAAAACTTGCTCAAAGAATATGCAGGATTAAACAAGCTGGTTGAAGTGGAGAAAAGCTGTCCCCATGAGGACAGGACCCGGAGAGAGTCTATCCGCCGTCTCATTGATAACATTGAGAATCTTCATGGAAAGGGTCCATACAATATTTTTAAATCTGCAAACAAAATATTTGAAGAATACCTGCCTAGGAAGGGCCAAATTCTGTAACCTCTGCAAACAGGGATTCCCAGGCCCATACTAAAGCCGTATAGTACACAGGAGATTCCAGATGTTCCCCCTTCCGCTCTCCTTTTACTGCCTCGCCAAAAATGTTCCAGTCAGTTCCGGTTTCGTCCCTCATGATGGTGGGAAATTGCCCTTCTACTGCTATCATGTCATAGTTTGTCTGGAAGGCTACGATAAATTGATGCGTTTGGCTTCCGGCAAGCACCACGGTGCCGCCTGGCTGGACCAAGGTGTGCAGCAAGGTGATTTGCCCTGGAAAAAGATCAGGGGAGAAAAGCTCCACCTGTTCCCTGCCCAAAATACCCAGTTGCCGTCCGGTATCAACCCCTTCAATTCCAGCACCACCTGCCAGAGAGGATGATTTCTTTTGTCCGCCGCCAGTAAAAACCTCTGCCTCCGGAAAATATGTCCTTACGGTCTTCCAGGAGGTTTCCAGGAGCGGCAGTGTTTTGGCCGCTACCTTATCGTGCTTGCCAAACATTCCCTCCAGCCTCATCTGGGACCAAATACTGCCTGAATTCAAATCCAGGGGCATGAGGTTATCCCTCAGCAGATAGCCAGAAGGAGTGAGCAGCAGCGTATCGGCTCCCATGATCCTGTTCCAGGCATTGGCGCTCTTGGTGATGGGACAATAGGTTACTGCAATCAGCTCCCCTTCTGATTCCACGTTGACGACCTCAACACCCATGTAACGTAACGGATAGACCAGCATGGATTCTTTGACCTTGATCACAAATACACTTTCGGTATCATTCAGGTACGCGATATCCCGGGCCAGGGAATGTGCCGGATTCTCTACCAAATCCCAGGGATTCAGCTGTCCGGTCACATCCTGTTCCCAACGAATCTCCTGGAAGCCATCCTCCTTGCCTTCATCCTGACCTGCATCGATCGTATCGCAGGACACAGATAATATGAATCCAGCTGCCATGCTCAGAAGTTCTATTTTTCTCATTTCCCGCGGATTTATAGGATAAGTCGCAGAAACAGACAAAAGCTTACAACGGAAACCTTAATCTTGGATGCGGTAGATTTTTCTGGCTTCTTCCGGATCTTCCACAGGCAACTGGCAAACGTTGTTGCGGCATACATAGATCCGGGTAAGTTCTCCCTCCAGGCGGTTCTGGAATAGGGGGAGGTCACTGGGGCCATCACTGCCTGCCACCACAGCATGGGGGAGGAATTCACCAATAACCGATTTCACCCGGGATTTGGCGGAAGGTCCGACCACCACCACTTCATAAAATGGATTCAGGTGAAGAAGGATCAGTCTCCCCCAATTGGCAAAGCCCATCGGGTATTGCTCGAAGCGGCCCTGCATCTGTTGCATCATAGAGGCAGACAGCTCCAGATATTCTCTCCTGTCCATCAAATGCCCCAGGGTGAAAAGGTTGTGAGCCATGACCGAATTGGAAGATGGAATAACATTGTCCTGGGTCTCCACATTGTTGGCAATCAGGACTTCCGAATCCTTCGCATTATAAGTGAACATCTCTGTGCCCGGATCATAGAATTGTTCCATGGTGGTATGGGTGAGATCCATGGCCAGGTCCAGCCAATGCCGGTCAAGGCTCGCCGAATACAGATCAAGGCAAGCCGCAATATAGAGTGCATAATCAATATGAAAGGCGCTGATCCTCCTTGTAGTTGCGGTAGAGTATCTTTTCCGCTGACCACATTTTTTCCCGGATCAGATGTGCACTGCCAATGGCCAGTTCCAGATATTGCTCATCTCCCAGGGCAGCATAAGCCTTGACCAGGGCGCTTATCATTAATGATGACCAGGAAGTGAGGGACTTATCATCCAGTCCGGGAGCTGTTCGCTGAGCTCTTGCAGGAAGAAGGATTTCGTTCCATTGCTTGATTTTCTTTTTGAACCAAACGGGGTCCAGCCCCCTTTCCCCGGCAAATCCTTCAGGATCGGAGCTGCGGTAGAGAATATACCGGTTATCTTCCCAGAGCCCGGTGGCATTGATGTTGTAATATTCCGAGAAGAGCTCCAGATCCCCTTCAAGCAAAGCCTCCAGTTCCTCTTTGCTCCATACATAGTACTTCCCTTCCTCCCCTTCACTATCAGCATCCAGGGCGGAATAAAAGGCACCCTCCCCGGATTGCATTTCCCTTCGAATAAATTCAATGCTTTGCCTGACCACCCGGGCATAATCATCCTTGCCTGAAATCTGATAAGCTTGTGAATAGAGTTTGATAAGCTGTGCGTTATCATAAAGCATTTTCTCGAAGTGGGGAACCTTCCAAATGGGATCCACCGAATACCTGGCAAAACCCCCGCCTACCTGGTCGTAAATTCCCCCACGGGCCATGCTCGTCAGGGTCAGGTTTACATGGTCCAGGATATCGCGTTCTCCATACTGAAATCCATAATGCAAAAGAAACTCCAGGTTTACAGGAATAGGAAATTTGGGTGCTCCTTTCTGCCCCCCGTATTCTGCATCAAATTGTTGCGCCCACTTCTGTACTGCCTCTTGCACCTTTTCATGGCTGATTGACTGTTCCGGGCTCTGGAGCTGAAAAATGGAACTCTGCCTGATGCCTTCTGCCAGATCCCCTGCATACTGCCGGGTCATATCAGGATTATTATGGTAATACTGCTGAACCTGGGTCAGAGCCTCCATCCATTGCTGTTTGGGAAAATAGGTCCCGCCCCATATGGGCTTCCCATCCGGGAGGGCGATGCAATTCAAGGGCCAGCCTCCTTGCTGTTTCATCATTTGCACAGCCGTCATATAGATGTGATCGATATCCGGCCGTTCTTCCCGGTCCACCTTGATGCTCACAAAATGTTCATTCATCAGTTGAGCCACACTGCTGTCTTCGAAGCTTTCGTGTTCCATCACATGGCACCAATGGCAGGAAGAATAACCAATGCTGACGATGATCAGTTTGTCTTCACGCTTTGCTTTTTCCAGGGCTTCTTTTCCCCATGGATACCAATTTACCGGGTTGTGAGCATGCTGGAGCAGTTAGGTACTTGTCTCGTTGATCAGGGCATTGGTTGAAGAATGTTCTTTCATTGAGGATGTGTCTTGAGAAATACAGGCAGTAAACAGAGAAACAGCCGTGGGAGCTTTTTGTTGAGAGAACCTAAAGCTGGTCGAACTTTTGAATTTCACCTTCTGCCAGGTCCATTTTGATCCGATGTACCCTGCTGTCGTAGCGAACTCCGGTAAATACTGCTATGAGTTCTGCCGGCACTTCAAGCTCCACTGCATTTGCTACAAAGGTATTCACCGCCAATCCTGCAGTGAGGCGGGTGAAAAGTGCCACCCTTTTTCCATCACTTCCTGCAGAGGGGACCGATCTGTTTAGTCCAGCCTCCTTCCCGATCATTTTCAGGTACTTGTTCATGGTCATGATACTCATGGAAGGAAAGACCGCATTATCCAGATAGTATTTGTTTTCGTAAGACCGGTAGATTTCCCGGCCATACTTATTCAGGGGTATCCTGCGCACACGCTTGCCGGTTTTCCTGATGAGAACTTCCTCAGCACTTATATCCTCCCTCTTCAAGCGTTGAAGCTCAGAGAACCTGAGTCCTGAAAAACACATGAAAATGAACAGGTCCCTTGCTCTTTCTTTCCTGCGGGTATCGCAGGGGTGCTCTTTCAATCTGATCAGTTCTTCCCATTTCAATGCGACCATGGGCCTTTGCACTTGCTGCACGGGCTGCATCAGTTTATAGAATTGTCTGTAGTCGCGGTATACATTAAATCCCTGATCGCTGGCCCAGTTCAGGAACCAGACCAGGATATTGACCGCTTTATAGGTGGTCGAATCCTTGTAGCCCTTCTCAGAGCAAAATGCCACAAAACTTTCCAGGAACTTCGAATCCATGGCCCCAAAAGAGATCCGGAGGTTTGTACGATCTTCAAATTCTCGCAGGAGCTTGTATACGGACCTCACTTTGCGATAGGTGCTGTTGCTCCATCTGGGCATTCCGGCTTCCAGGAACTGAAAGAAGGTATCAAAGAATCCACTGGAGTATTTCGGCTTCAAGGCCTGAAAAAGGGAACGAAAGTTTTCCTCATTCACTGCCTGATCTGAGCTTCTCAGTGCATGCATGGCTCTTTCTGCTGTTTCCTGAAGGATTGAGAGCCAGCTGTTGTAGCCTTTGGAATCAGGAAATGTCTGATATACCCTTTGCTGATTCGGATCCCAGGCGTTCATATCTGTCTTAATGCCGGTTCCAAGGATCACCCGCTTCCCTTCAAATGTGACACTCATAAACACCGGTCGCTGCTCCCTTAGCAAGATGCCCGAATCATCTTTCCTTTTCTCGATGTAGAATCTGGTTCGCATCCAATACAAGTATAGTACGAATTCATTGGATCCACAGGGGTGTTTATAAACAATGCGTAATTTAGCTCCATGGAAAGAAGCCTTCGCCTGACCGAAGATGGATCGCACACCCTTTATGTGGACAAACTGGATGAACCCTACCATTCCATCCACGGTGCACTGCAGGAATCAATGCATGTCTTTATCAAGCAAGGTTTACAAACGG
The DNA here is from genome assembly GCA_965364615.1 of uncultured Bacteroidia bacterium. Taxonomy (GTDB): domain Bacteria; phylum Bacteroidota; class Bacteroidia; order Bacteroidales. The sequence continues at coordinate 3,884 of CBDTYO010000018.1, read as the reverse complement.
TGTCAAAATCCCCTTTGAGAATTCTGGAAATAGGTTTTGGGACCGGCCTCAATGCACTCCTGACCCTGATGTTTGCCAAACGGTCGAATCAGGAGATCCATTACCATGCCGTTGAAAAATATCCTCTGACCCGGGAAGAATACACACAACTCAATTTTGAAGATCTCATGGAAGGTGTACCCGGAGGCTCCCTGAATCGCATGCACGAAGCTCCTTGGGGAAAAACTGTGGTTATTTCGGATAGTTTCGCGCTTTTCAAAGAGCGAGCCGATTTCAGATCGATGCAGCCTTTCGGCGCCTTCGATCTTGTCTATTTTGATGCATTCTCGCCGGACAAGCAACCGGAATTGTGGTCGGCCGGTGTATTCTCAACCATAGAGAAGTGCACCCAGGAGGGTACTGTACTGGTTACGTATTCTTCCAAGGGGGTGGTTCGCCGAACCCTGATGTCCTGCGGATTCAGGATCCAGAAAGTCGTTGGTCCCCCGGGGAAAAGGGAGATGATCAGGGCCGTAAGAATATAATTGTGTGGTGTATAATATTTCTTCTATCTTCGCACTCAATAATTTTCTAAATAAGAACTTACATGAATAACAAACAGATTATCACGCTTATTGTGGTGGCAGTTGCAGCCATGGCTGTGGGATATTTTATTGGAACCGGAACATCCACCGGTATCAAGTCGGAATCACAGATCACCATGAAGAACAGGGATGATTCACTTAATTATTTCCTGGGTATTATGTATGGCTACAGTGTCCAGCAAGCTCCATGGGAAATTGATGCTGACCTTCTGGCCTCCGGAATGGTCCAGGTATTAAAGGATAGCTCCTCCTACGATCCGATGACAGCCGAAACTGTTCTGAACCAACTCACTTCTTCCATTTCAGCTCAGGAAGCCCAAAAGGCCGAAGAAGAGTCCATGAAAAACCTGGAAGAGGGTATCGCTTTTCTGGAGGAGAATGGAAAAAGGGCTGAAGTTATCACTACAGAGTCAGGCTTACAATATGAAATTATTACGCAAGGAGACGGGCCCATGCCCACGGAATCATCCAACGTTGCCGTGTTCTATGAAGGCACCCTGATCGACGGAACAGTTTTCGACAGCAGCTATGATACTGGCGACACTGTGAGATTCCCATTGAGCGGGGTCATAAGGGGATGGACCGAAGGACTCCAACTGATGCCTGTTGGATCAACCTATAAGTTCTATCTTCCTTCCAACCTGGCTTATGGACCCGGGGGAACTGGTCCAATTCCTCCCAATGCGACACTTATTTTCAAAGTTGAATTGCTCGATATTGAGTAGGAATTGACCTTCATTCATTAAAAAAGGCTGTTCGCGAGATGCGAACAGCCTTTTTTGTTGATCATAAAGATCGGGCTTTGGCTTTCTTCAATAAAAACTATCCTTAAATTTGCCTTTTAACTGAAAAAAAAATTACCTATGAGCTTTGAGATTAACGGCCGTCTGGCAGAAAAATATGAAACACAAAAGGTATCCGATCGTTTTCAAAAACGTGAATTCGTCCTGGAGGTCAAATCATCCAGTGCCACAGGCTATGAATTCGTCGATTTTATCAAATTCCAGTCCACCCAGGATAAATGCACAATGCTTGATGACTTCAACATTGATGATACCGTGAAAGTATCCTTCAACCTGAGGGGACGAAAATGGGAAAAGGAAGGTCAGGTCTCTTACTTTACAAATCTCGAAGCATGGCGCATCGAAAAACTTTCCAACGAGTCCGCCGATTCAGCCCCTCCTGTTCAGGATGATCTACAAAGCCAGGATGCTCCTTTCCCTTCCAATCCACCCGAGAATGATTCCGGATTTGATGACCTGCCATTTTGAAAACTTGAAAACAATAAACAAACCCCTAATGAATGTGTGGCAGAGGCATCAAACCGGCATCGGATCATTCTTTCTGTGTACCTTCAACTGTAGTCCTGCGTATTTCTCCAGAGCTATAATACTTTGGAGTGATTTGCCTGATGGGAATTGAAAACTCAATGGTAATTCCCTTAAAGGAACTGTCTGAAACCCTGATCTCTCCTTTCATGGCTTTAACCAACCCGCTGGCCAGTCGATAACCGAGTTCAATCGTATCGGAGGTATCAAAATAGTCCTCTTCTTTTTCAGTTTTGTCAAAGATCTCCCTGACTCTCTCCTGAAGCAGCATATTGCTGCTGTCTTTGATGGTGAAAACCAGTGTATTTTTGTCGGCGAACGAGGCGCCAAATTCTACGACTCCTTTATTGGTCTGGGTCAGGGCATTCTCGATGAGACAGCTTAATGCTCTCGACAGGCGCTGTTTATCACCAATGATTTTTGCCTTTTTAAATGCTTCTCTTACATTTAATAAGAATGCTACCCTTTCCCTGTTTGCCCTGTATCTGTCCAGGTTATACTTGTTGTACAACTCCTTCAACAGTGTGTAGATCTCAATTTCATCATCCTTCAGTTGAAGGTTTCCTGTCTCGATCAGGGTAAGATCAATCAGGTTGTCCATCATGTTTAAGAGCGTATTGCTGTTTTTGGTGATGTGATTTATATAAGCCTCACGTTGATCGCCATCCACATCTTCGTCACCCAGCAGGTGCGAAAATCCGATGATGGCATTCATGGGAGTCCTGATCTCGTGTGAGATGTTGGATAAGAACCTGGTTTTGACCCTGGTCCCGTCTGACTGAAATTGTTTCAGAGTACTCTCCAACCTGGCTACTTTCTTTTCCAGTTGTTTCGTATACTCCAAAAGCTCATTATAGTCAGGCTTTTCTCCCATCACCGCTTTTCAACAATATTTCAATTAACGATCGAGCTATTCCTCAATCCGAGGCAGCCCGGACGAACTAGCGCTTCATCCTCTTCAGGATCTTCGAAGCATCTTTGCTGTAATAGTGGTTGGTTGAGGATGCAATCATGGCCAGTTGCCTGCGTGCACGATCGGTCTCATCCATGGCCAACAGACAGCCGGCAAGATACCATTCGGCTTGCTGGATAAACAAGTTGTCGTTATGTTCAATCACCTTGGTGAGAGATTCACTGGCATCCTGATGCCGATCAATTTCCATGTAGGACATCCCCATGTAGAAGTCAGCCTCTACCTTATCGGCATTGATTTCAAGTACCTCATCAAAGAATTGAATGGCTGTTTCATACTCGCCCCTCAGATAGTAATCCTGGGCCCTGTTCATAAGGACCTGGGTGGATTCACTGTCCATCGAACGATTGGTAAGCACCAGCTCGTAGGGCTTCATGTACTTGGCAAAAAGATCATTGTTAGACAAGGGTCGTCCAAGTACCGTGGCCAGGCCTATGGCCACCAACAGTGCCAGTGCTGCCGATGCTGCATAATGCCATGGCCGGGTAAAGCGAAAAACCCGCCTTCCGGTTTCAGATCTTCTTGTTTCTTCTCTCAGGTCGGTCAACTGGGCCCGGAAATCCAATACTTCCGTATCGGCAATGGCTTCATCCACCTCTTTATAAAGGTCGAGATCCACCAAAAGATCCGGACTGGCGTTGAGCTCCTGCTCAAACCTGGCCAACTCCTTCTCTGAGAGCTCGTTGTCCAGATACTTTTGTAAAATGTGCCTGTCGCGTTTCATATAAATAAATATTAATTGGTTACAAGGGTGCAGGTACCGGGTATCACCCTTTCAGGCCATACCTTTTGGAACCTATACTCCCTGGTACAAGTATGCACGCTTGCATACTTTCCAGAGTTCGTGCACATCATTGTACACTTAATTGTAGGAACCTCCGTTTCCGGATTTTCCTTCCGCTTCACTTTGCCAGGGATACACTTATCCCCCGACTCAACTTCACGGTATAAAATGTCTTGCGGCCATTCGACCGTCTTAATGTCTTATCTGACTATCCT